>NZ_CAWNMR010000016.1:0-52101 GCF_963875615.1 Vibrio sp. V09_P4A23P171 | reverse complement strand
ATACTGTCCTTTCATACATGCTGTATGTGTATACAGTATTTGAGTTGTAGATACTGATCAAGTTTTTTTTGCTGGATTTATCAGCATAACCAAGCTTGAATTCGTTAGATTTTGTTTTAATTTATTGATTAATAATTATTTTTAGCAACAAATCAAATTGTTCAAAGATAAAGCGACATTGTCTGTTTTGTGATCAATGTAAGTATCCTCGTAACAGTGCCTCGTCACTAATTAGATAAGTTGTCATGGTCGTTGAAATGGGTGTGCTTTAAAAATAGGCAGTAAAAAAGCGCCGTTTTGGCGCTTTTTCATGTATAGCTATTGATGCCTAATGTGACAGTGACTGTCGATCTCGAAATGCTTGCTCTGCAATATTAAACTGCCTGACATCCATGCGCGCAAACTCATTGCAACTTTCACATGAGTGATGCGATTTCCCATCAATATATTCGTGTTTTATTAATAGCTTTGGTTGTTTACACCAATCGCAAATACCTTCAATCGTAAACATGTTTTCTCCCCACCTAGAAGATTTAGGTGCAATTTTCGCGGCGCATTATCCCATATAAAAGAGAATTAAGTTAACTATTTGTTACTTTAAGTGAGATGGAGATCGATTGCGTTGTCTATCTTTAGCGAGTGTTTTAATCGCGAGCGGTAATATTTCGCATTAAAAATAACATTTACTTAACGTGAGGTAGGATGATTTTTAACGCACCATTGAGTCGTTTCATTTCTTCTTGTGAGCCTTGAAGATCTGGGTGGTATATTTTGCACAGTTGCTTGTAGCGAAGCTTGATGCTTTTTTCATCGGGAAGTTCACTGGGTTTAAAGCCAAATAATGCGCAGGCTAATAGTAATTTTTGATCCTGAGATTGAGCCACATGATTGTTTTGCAGTCTTTTGATCTCTTTGAATAAGCTTTCAAGCTGCCTTTTTTGCTGTTTGATCATAAAGGCCTGCGATTCGATTTCTTGCTGGTGTTGACTATTTTTATCGTGTTGTTGAGTCTTACGTTTTCGGCTCCAGAAGCGGAAAAGATAGATAAGCATCAAAAGGAGTAACATCAGCAACAACAGAGATAAGTAATCCGTCATGATAGAGCTTGTCGAGTCGTGCTCAACGGGTGCAGTGCTGACCACCATGTCAGCTTCATCGCTGCTGTCAAAAGCGCTGTCTAATTGGCTGATGGAGGAGACTTGTTTTGCACGTTGTTGATTGAATTTTTCTTGCAATACACGGGCATAACCCTCTTCGGCTTGGCTACTCTTACTTGCCGCAATGCGATACCACATTTCTGACAATTCTAACGCTGAGGGTGGCGAAGGGAGTGTTTCGTAAGTTCTAGCGAGTTGTAATTGAGCATTCACATCGCCGCTAGTGGCTAAGTCTGTCAGCCAAAATAGAGCTTGAGGGATGTCTTTTGGGGTTCCTTGTCCCTTTAAATAGAGATTGGCTAGCCTAGATTTGGCTAAGGGGTGTCCATTCTGCGCCGCTTGCTGAAACCAATAAAACGCATTGTTTAGGTTAACAGCAACTTTGTCCCCTTGCTGATAAGCCAGCGCCAATTGATATTGTGCATTTGAGTTTTGTTGCTGAGCTTGGGCAGTTAGCTCAGCAACAGGAGAAGCCAGTACTAATGAGGAGAAAAACAGGCACAAACTAAGGACAACTCTCAAATTTTCACCATGTTTTGTGGGGCTAATTTCTGTTCAAATAGTAGCGCATTTCTATCGAATGCACAGAGCAGAATAGCGCATTAATGGTTATCTAAGACGTTTTGGAGCAGGTGCGCCATCAATCGGTCGGTTTACAGATACTTTACGGCCTTTTTTTAACCCAGTTTCGTAATCCGCGGTAATATTTTTCATAGCATCACGCAGCTGCTGCTTGAAGGTTTCACGGTCAATATTTTGAAACTCTTTATCAATGTAATTATTGATTTTGTTATTGGATTCATCATCGGCGGTGATCACTGGAAGCTTTTCTAATGCCCCTTCAATCCAACCCGAAACGAATGAATTGACGCGCCGTGTGACTTCCATGCTGGAAGTGCCACTACCCGCGAAACTATTTCGAAATTGGCCTGTGTGCTCGTTCATTTCTCGGTAAATGATATCAAAAGCGAATGCGGCAAAAATAGCGCGATCGGCCTCACCAATAAACTCAACACGTTTGAGTCCTTTATGATTGAGTAGCACCGCTTCTACACCAAACTTAGTATTGATACCGCGGATCACTCGCAGTAGTGATGAGGTGATGGATGCGGGTAGTAAATGGGTTGATTGGGTTTTGCCCATCTTGATAAATTCGATGTCATCTTTATCAAGCCCATACTTCAGCATCAGGCTATGCGCCATCTTGATGGCATTGGCCGCTTCATTCACATTCGCGGAATTACCAAGTTCAAGACATTTAGCGATCTTCTTTAGAGCTTTCTGTTTATCCATTAATTCGCAAATACAATTCTACAACTTCAGAAAAGTCCGACATTTTAGCGGTTTTATGCGGGAAGTGAAAGCGAAGTGGGGAATCGCTGCCCAAAATCAGGCAGCGAGTCGAGAGGAGGTTGGTGGTTTAAATACCAAGTTCATCCAATAGGTCTGTAGTCAAATCATCATCACTGTTGTTTTGCTTGTCGTTTTTTGCTTTGGCAGACAGTTTTTGCTGAGTCGCTTCTAAAATTGAATCAGGGCTTTCATCTTCTTGAACTTCAAACTCTTCAAGTTGGATGAATTCGGTTTTATCCATTGCCAGTTCAAGATAGAAAATATTATTACTTTCTGTCGAGAAGGTAACTCGGCGTGCTTGTGGACGATCTAAATTAGTATCCACCGACAAAATTACCTGTTTGTTGAGTGACAGCATCTTCGGTTGGTTTTGGGTAATGTTGGTTTGCAGTTCTTTGCGGATTTTATTTGTGAAGTCGCCTACGAGTTGATTCATCAATTCGCCCAGTACATCGCCCACCTCGTCAGAAGTGTGCAGCACGGCCAGCTCTTCTTCCGGCATTCCCATGTTGCGCATATAACTGGTGTAAATTTCCAGCGCAGCCTTGGCGGTAAAGTTGATAACAACGAGCCCAGAGAAGCCACCATCAAACAAAACGAAACAGCCGAAATCTGGCTTTAGTGACGTTTTGTTGATTTTTTGTACCATCGCTGAGTAAGCAATGTTGGTCGCCGTTGCAGAACTGAGCACTCCTGACACTGATTGACAAAGCTTAAGCAAAATATCTTCAGTGGTAACAATCTTGTTTTTTTTCATTCTGATATCCGTAATGTGCATTGCAGTTTAAAAGCGGTATTTAACTCTCTATATCAATATATAAAGCATAAAGCGTTAATTAACTATATATAGCTAAAATGTTGTGTACAGGAAAAATGTCGTACTGATGACTTTTTAGAGAGATTCATTCTTGCATTGAGATTCTGATTTGATCACCTTTTTAAATGTTGTAAAGTGACGAAATTCAAAGATTAATATCAAAATAACCATTAACCCACAGCTGATTGGATCAGCGCAGTAGGGGCAGGAAGCAAATGTTACCAAGACTTCATCACCAAACGGACGTCGATCCCGTCGTTTTGAGCTTTTTACAACAACTCGAAAACGAGGGGTTTAGCGGCGATATCGAATCACAATACTCTAGCCGACTTGCTGTTGCGACTGACAACAGTGTCTATCAGCAATTGCCTCAAGCCGTTGTGCATCCCAAATCAACTCATGACGTAGCACTTATTGGTAAGATTAGCTCAAAACCAGAGTTTGAGAGAGTCACTTTTTCACCGCGCGGTGGTGGCACTGGTACCAATGGCCAGTCGTTAACCAAAGGTATTGTGGTTGATTTATCTCGTCACATGAACCAAGTGCTTGAAATTAATGCTGATGAAGGTTGGGTAAGAGTACAAGCTGGCGTGGTGAAAGACCAATTAAATGATGCGGTCAGACCATTAGGTTATTTTTTCTCACCGGATCTTTCGACCAGTAACCGAGCCACACTTGGTGGCATGATCAATACCGATGCGTCAGGGCAGGGCTCTTTAAAATATGGCAAAACGTCGGATCATGTCTTGTCTCTGCAAGCCGTTTTTGCCGATGGTTCGGTACTTGAATCGGATCTCTCATTAGGCTTGCCTGAAAGTGGTACTTTTGCTGCAAACGCTTTGCAAGTGACCGAAGCGGTATGCCGTGGCAAGCGCGAACAAATTGTGGCGAAATTTCCACCTCTTAACCGCTTTCTGACGGGCTACGATCTTAAAAATGCGCTTGATGAAGAAGGTGATCACTTTAATCTCACTCGGGTACTTTGTGGCGCAGAAGGCTCTTTGGTCTTCATCACAGAAGCAACCTTGAATCTGACGCCTATCCCCCAAGCTCGCACCTTAGTTAATGTGAAGTACAACAGCTTTGATTCGGCATTGCGTAATGCCCCTTTAATGGTAGCGGCCAATGCGTTATCGGTTGAAACCGTCGATTCCAAAGTATTAAATTTAGCTAAGCAAGATATTGTTTGGCATAGCGTCAGCGAGTTATTAGCGGATGTTCCGGGCAAAGAGATGCAAGGCATCAACATGGTCGAATACGCAGGCCAAAGCGAGCAAGAGGTCGTCGCGCAGGTCGCTTCTTTGACGCAGCGTCTTGATCAGATGCTTGAGCAAGAACAAGCGGGCATCATTGGCTATCAAGTGTGCAGTGATTTGGCGAGCATTAACCTGATTTACAACATGCGCAAAAAAGCGGTGGGGTTATTAGGGGCGGCCAAAGGCAAGGCTAAACCCGTTGCTTTTACTGAAGATACTTGTGTTCCTCCTCAACACTTGGCTGATTTTATTAGCGAATTCCGTACCTTGCTGGATGGCAAACAGCTCAGTTATGGCATGTTTGGCCACGTGGATGCCGGCGTGCTGCATGTGCGTCCTGCTTTGGATTTGTGTGACCCACAGCAAGAGCTTCTGATGCATGAAGTGTCTGATGAGGTGGTCAAGCTGGTGGCAAAATATGGCGGTTTAATGTGGGGCGAACATGGCAAAGGTTATCGCTCCGAATATGGCCCCGCGTTTTTTGGTGAGGAGCTATTTACTGAATTACGACGCGTTAAAGCAGCCTTTGACCCGCACAATAAAATGAACCCCGGCAAAATATGTACGCCACTTGAGACCAATTTTGAATTGGTCAAAGTCACGGACACCAAACGCGGCTATTTTGATCGTCAAATCGATGTGAAGGTCCGTGACAGTTTCAAACAGGCGATGGAGTGTAATGGTAACGGTTTATGCTTTAACTATGACACCAGTTCGCCGATGTGTCCGTCGATGAAAGTCACGGCGGATCGTCGTCACTCACCGAAAGGCCGTGCCGGTTTGGTGCGTGAATGGTTACGCCAACTTACCGAGCAGGGTGTGGATATTCTCGACCTAGAGAAGCAAGTGTTGGAGTCGAACCCAACCATCAAAACCATGATTGATCGCGTGCGTAACTCTTTCAATAAATCGCGTGAGTACGATTTTTCACATGAAGTGTATGAAGCGATGAATGGCTGTTTGGCGTGTAAAGCGTGTGCCAGCCAATGTCCAATCAAAGTGGATGTGCCGAGTTTTCGCTCTCGTTTTTTAAATATCTACTACTCACGTTATCAGCGTCCGGCTAAGGATTATCTCGTCGCGAATATTGAAACGCTTTTACCGGTCATGGCAAAGGCTCCGCAAGTGGTGAACGGGGTGTTGGCTCAGAAATGGGTACAAAGCCTCACCGCTTCAACCGTTGGTTACGTTGATGCGCCCTTGCTTTCGGTACCGACGTTGGCAAAGCGTGTCGCAGGCCAAGTGGTGAAATTCGATATGCAGCGCCTCGCTGGGCTGTCACAGCAAGATCGCGCTGAACATGTGATTATCGTTCAAGACCCATTCACCAGTTATTACGATGCTGAGGTGGTTGAAGATTTCGTGCAATTGCTGATCAAATTAGGCAAAAACCCGATACTGTTGCCATTCAAACCCAATGGTAAAGCGCAGCATATCAAAGGATTTTTAAAGCAATTCACAACTACCGCGAAAAACACCGCTGCGTTTTTGTCGCAGGTAGCGGATCTCAACATTCCGATGGTCGGTGTCGATCCAGCGTTAGTGCTTTGCTACCGTGATGAGTACAACGAAATTCTTGGTGATAAGCGCGGTGAGTTTGATGTGCTGACCGTTCATGAGTGGCTGTTGCCACGTTTGTCGGAGTTTAACCATCACCAAAACCACAGTGACGCGCCTTGGTATCTGTTTGCTCATTGCACGGAAAAGACCAAACTACCGAATGCAGAAAAAGAGTGGGGCGCGATATTTAGCCATTTTGGTTCCCAGTTAAAAACGGTGCCAGTTGGTTGTTGTGGCATGGCAGGAACCTTTGGCCACGAACAGGATAAGCTGGAGATGTCGAAAGATATTTATGGTTTAAGCTGGAAGCCAAGTTTAGAAAAACTGCCCAAAGAGCGTTGCTTGATCACAGGGTATTCCTGCCGTAGTCAAGTGAAACGATTTGAACAGGTAAAACCAAAGCATCCGTTACAAGCTTTACTGGCATTGTTGTAAACCCTAAGCCCAGACCTTACTGGGCTTTTTACTATACTGTCGATATTGGTTTGGAGCGAAGCACAGTCAGGTGGAGCAGCATGGAAAAATTTGAACTGAAAATACCCCCAGTGGCGATATTTATTGTGGCGCTACTGTTGATGCATCGTATCTCATACAGTTTTGAGTTTGCAAGCCTCGCTTTACCTCTGCCTCGAGTGGTCTTTGCGATTTGCTTTGTTTTATCTGGCATCGTTGGTTTACTGGGGATTTACGAATTTCGTCGCAAGAAAACTACGGTCAATCCAACCAAACCAGAAACGACATCGTGTATTGTGGATAGCGGTATCTACCGCTATTCGCGTAATCCGATGTATCTGGGGCTCTTTTTCCTGTTGTTTGGCGTGGCTTATTGGCAACACAATGGGTTGAGCCTCGTGGTCGCATTTTTATTTGTGTGGTTTATGAATCGTTTTCAGATTTATCCAGAAGAGCGAGTGCTGGAAGCGCGTTTTGGCGAAGAGTATGTCGATTACAAGCAGCGTGTCAGGCGCTGGATATAGTTGAATGTCGTAAGGCATCCGAAATCAAAAGCCCCGCAAGAATAGCGGGGCGGCAATCTATACAACGAACATGGTTCTAGACAACAAACATGGTTCTAGATAATGAGCAAAAGAGCTCAAGCCATAGTGAAAAGAATACGGTTAGGCTGCTTTTGAAAATTGAGCTAAAAACATCTCTTTACGTTCATTGAAGCGATTAACTAAGTCATCGACTGCTTCTTGGTCATAAGGTTTCAGGCCACTAGCTACCATGCGCTTTACCCCTTTCCCTACGATTTGACCGTTTTCTTTAAAGGCAAAGTTAAGCGTGACAATGCCACGTTTACCGTCAACATCAAACGTCGCACCAGAAAACTCAACTTCAGGTGAAGTGAGGTCTAAACGTTCAAATTCCACTTCCATGCTTTCATAGATGACTAATGGGCGCTGGCAGTTAATCATCATTTGCGCTTCTTCCATCAATGGCACCATGATGTGCGGGAAGTTCATACCAGAAAACTGCACATAGTTCGTCACAACGTGTTCGATAAATGCGGTGTTGTGGCTTACTTGGCCTTCACGGCTCATGTGTAGATACTCTTTGCCGGCAGTATCGACAAGAGCGCTCTCTTTCATACACTTATTTTCAATGTGCAGTGCAATGCCATCGCTGACCATGCCTGAAAAATCAAAACGCATCTTTTGGCTAATGCCTTCTTTTTGCAGCAATACTGCAAAGAGCAAATCGCCCGGAACACAGAAACGCTTGCTGTCTTCGTCGTGGATTGGGTTGAAATCTCCCGCCACTTTTTTAGCAAAGTGACTCGCTTGTTGGCGAGTGAACTGGAATTTTTGATCTTGATGAGAGAAATAAGATGTAAGAGACATAATGTACGCTGTATAGCCAAAACTGACGCGATTATAAGTCAACTCCACTCGATGAATGGTCCAATCAGTAAAAAGAGCCTCACAGAGAGCGAGGCTCAATAGCGTAACATTATAAGCTAGGGAGAAGATTTTCCGGCATGAGCGAGTTATGTACCGCCAGCTCTAGCAAGGTATTAGCTTGTTCAATATCTGGCGAGAAGTAGCGATCCTTATCGTAAAACGAAACTTTTTTACGCAGGATTTGTTTTGCTTCTTCGACTAATGCGGAGGATTTATTGGGCGCTCTGAAATCGAGCCCCTGCGCGGCAGAAAGATACTCGACCGCTAAAATACCACGCGTGTTTTCGCTCATATCACGCAGACGACGACCAGCAAACGTTGCCATCGACACGTGATCTTCTTGGTTGGCCGAAGTGGGTAAGCTGTCAACCGAAGCCGGATGGGCGAGCGTTTTATTTTCACTGGCTAGCGCTGCCGCCGTCACTTGCGCAATCATAAAGCCAGAGTTAACGCCACCGTTGTCCACTAAAAATGGTGGAAGCTTGCTGAGCGCGCTGTCAATCAAGAGTGCCATGCGTCGTTCTGACAAACTGCCGATTTCGGCAATCGCTAGCGCCAAATTATCCGCAGCCATCGCGACGGGCTCTGCATGGAAATTACCGCCAGAGATGATGTCGCCATCGTCTGCAAACACCAGAGGGTTGTCGGAAACGGCATTGGCTTCCACTTCTAGCGTTTCAGCCGAATTGCGAATTTGCTGTAAGCACGCGCCCATCACTTGTGGTTGGCAACGCAGTGAATACGGATCTTGTACTTTTTCACATGCGGTGTGGGATTCACCAATCTCGCTGCGGTTGTCAAGTACATGGCGATAAGCGCTGGCGGCATCCATTTGCGCGCGATGGCCGCGAACGCGATGAATGCGCGGATCAAACGGGCGGCGACTGCCCAGCGCCGCTTCGACCGACATTGAACCACATACAATGGCGGAGGCAAATAAGTCTTCTGCGGCAAATAACCCCTCTAGGGCAAATGCGGTAGAGGCTTGTGTGCCATTGAGTAGCGCGAGCCCCTCTTTTGGCGCTAAAGTAATAGGAGTTAGCCCTGCGATTTTCAACGCGTCCAGTCCAGAGATAATTTCGCCGTTGTGGCGAGCTTGCCCTTCGCCGAGCAGTACCGTACTCATGTGTGCTAAAGGCGCTAAATCACCCGATGCGCCAACCGATCCCTTTTGCGGAACACAGGGGTAGACTTGGTGATTAACTAACGCCATCAAGGCGTTGATCACCTCAAGTCGAATACCAGAATACCCACGGGAAAGGCTATTAATTTTGAGTACCATCATCAAGCGAACGGTTTCATCCGCCATGAATTTACCAATGCCCGCAGCGTGTGAAAGCACGATGCTGCGCTGCAAGGTTTCTAAATCTTCAGGGGCAATTTTAGTATTGGCAAGTAGGCCAAACCCCGTGTTGATACCATAAACAGTACGATTTTCGGCAATCACTTGCTCAACGACTTGTGTGCTTGCTTCAATACCCGCTATCGCGCTGGAGTCGAGTGATACGGTGACCGGCTTTCGGCTTACTTGACGCAGTGCTTTTAAGCTCAATTGGCCCGGTTTAATAACAAGATTTAACATGTTTTTTTTGTCCTTACTTCAGTTGCGCGAGTTCATGGTTGAGCATTGGCAGGTCGAGCTTTTGTTCTTTAGCACAGCGTTTCGCAATGTCATAACCTGCATCAGCATGGCGCATGACACCTGTGGCTGGGTCGTTATGTAAAACACGTGCAATACGTTGTGCTGCGTCATCTGAACCATCGCAGCAGATCACCATGCCAGAGTGCTGAGAAAAGCCCATACCTACGCCACCGCCGTGGTGGAGTGACACCCAAGTTGCGCCACCGGCGGTATTGAGCAGTGCGTTGAGCAGCGGCCAATCGGAAACAGCGTCTGAGCCATCTAGCATACCTTCAGTTTCACGGTTTGGGCTTGCTACCGAGCCGGAATCTAAATGGTCGCGACCAATCACGACTGGCGCTTTTAACTCGCCACTTTTCACCATCGCGTTAAAGGCTTGGCCTAAACGTTCGCGATCTTTCAAACCCACCCAACAGATGCGAGCTGGTAGGCCTTGGAATTGAATGCGTTCGCGCGCCATGTCTAGCCAGTTATGTAGATGGGGGTTATCAGGGATTAACTCTTTCACTTTTTGATCGGTTTTATAAATGTCTTCGGGATCGCCAGACAGGGCGACCCAGCGAAAAGGTCCAATCCCCTCACAAAATAGTGGGCGAATGTAGGCTGGCACGAACCCTGGGAAGTCAAAAGCGTTTGCCACTCCTTCTTCGAGAGCCATTTGGCGGATGTTGTTGCCGTAGTCGAGTGTGGCAGCGCCGCGTTTTTGCAGTGTTAACATCGCTTGAACTTGGACAGCCATCGATGCTTTGGCCGCCTTGACCACCTGGCTTTCATCTTGAGTGCGCATTTGAGCGGCGTGTTCCATGCTCCAATTTAAGGGTAGATAACCATTAAGTGGGTCATGGGCCGAGGTTTGGTCTGTCACCACATCGGGGGTGATATTACGCTCAACTAGCTGTGGAAAAATATCGGCGGCATTACCTAACAAACCGACAGAAATCGGTGTCTCCGAGCTATCGATCATCGCCAAGGCTTCATCTAAGTTGGTGGCTTTTTTATCAACATAACCAGTGCGTAAACGGTAGTCGATGCGCGATTCATCACACTCGACCGCAATCATGGAAAACCCAGCCATGGTTGCCGCTAATGGCTGAGCGCCGCCCATGCCACCTAAGCCGCCAGTCAACACCCAGCGGCCTTTTGCGCTACCAGCAAAATGCTGTTTAGCGATGGCGACGAAGGTTTCGTAAGTACCTTGTACAATGCCTTGTGAGCCGATGTAGATCCATGAGCCAGCCGTCATTTGACCGTACATCATCAAACCTTGCTTATCGAGCTCATTAAAGTGCTCCCAGTTGGCCCAATGTGGTACAAGGTTTGAGTTGGCAATTAGCACACGTGGTGCATTTTTGTGCGTCGGGAAAACACCGACAGGTTTGCCTGATTGAACCAAGAGCGTTTGATCCTCTTCAAGGCGTTCAAGCACTTCAACAATTTTATCAAAGCACGGCCAATTTCGGGCCGCGCGGCCAATGCCACCATACACCACAAGTGCATGTGGGTGCTCTGCAACGTCTGGGTCAAGGTTGTTCATGAGCATGCGCAGTGGCGCTTCGGTTAACCACGATTTGGCTCGAAGTGTTGTACCGTGAGGGGCGCGAATGGTGCGCGTAGTATCAAGACGTTGCTCTTGAGTATGGGGTTGCGTCATGTTGAGACTCCTTGTGTTTCACAATGTGGCGCTATTGTTGTTATGGTGCCAGTATCGGGTTTAGTGAGGTGTAGCGATTAATCGTCGGTCATGGCATTGGCGATATCCCAACACAGCCTTGCCGCGAGACGAGCAGTTTGATTGTCTTGGTCAAATTGCGGGTTGTATTCGGCAATGTCGGCAATTAACAGCTTATTTTTGTGGTAGAAAATTTTGTCAAAATAAGGGGCAAGCGCTTCATAACTTACACCACGTGCTGCTGGGGCGCTGACTCCCGGCGCCGTTGCAGCTGGAAAGACATCTAAGTCAATCGTCAAATAGAGATAGTCACACTGGTCAATGAAGTGTTGCAGTTCACGCAGATGATCAATCGGGCTTAGTGCTGAAAACTGATTATCTTGCATATACCAAACGCCCAGTTCATCAGCTCGTTGAAACAGTGCCGCCGTATTACTTGCTCGGCTCACACCTAAGCAAGCGTAATGAAATGGCCATTGATTTTGCTCGCACCATTGATGAATTTGATTAAAGGGAGTGCCGGAGCTAGGTCGCACCGAAGCGATCTCTGACTCAAAAGCACGTAAATCGAAATGTGCGTCAAAATTGATGATCCCAATTCGTGGTTGGCTGATGGCTTGTTGACTCAGATATTGCGCTGCGCCTTGAAACGTGGCCCAAGCGACTTCATGACCGCCACCCAGTACGATAACGGGCGTTTGTTTAAGCGTATGGGCAATCACATCAGCGCACTGTTGCTGAGCCAGCTCAAGCTCATCATCAATACAGCGAATATTGCCCAGATCAAAAAAGCGAGAGTGTTTATGCCAAGCCATGTTGGCCAGCGCTTGGCGAATAGCATCGGGGGCCTGTTTTGCGCCAATGCGCCCTTTGTTGCGGGCCACCCCTGCATCGCATTCAAAACCGATAATGGCAATGGCTTTCTCATCTTGGTTTTGTTGAATGGGTAGCGTATTGACGGTGCAACGTTGAGTTTGATGGTGAACGCGTGTACCTAACTCGCCATCTTCGGCATCGTGACGGCCTTGCCACTCGAAGCTGTGCTGAGTGTTGCTAAAGGTAGGGTTATTCATAGGTCAATGCTCCGTCAACTACGCGTGCATGCAAACGCGGTACGCCCACTTGATAACTTAAATCGGCTGGGTGGCTAATATTCCAAATGGCGAGATCGGCATCGTAGCCAGTGGCAATTTTGCCGCGAGAATCAGCAAAACCTAACGCTTGCGCAGCATGTTGAGTCACACCTCGTAAGGCTTCTTGAGGGGTTAAGCCAAACAGTGTGCACGCCATATTCATAATAAGAGTGAGGTCAGCAAACGGCGATGTACCGGGGTTGAAATCACTTGCGATGGCCATTGGAATATGATGCTGACGCAGTAAATCAATCGGTGGGCGTTGGGTTTCACGTAAGAAATAAAAAGCACCGGGCAGCAAGGTTGCTACGGTATTGGAACGGGCGAGTGCAAACACACCTTGCTCATCTAAATATTCTATATGATCGGCAGACAAACCTTGGTAATGGGCGGTTAAAGCGCTTCCCCCTAGGTTTGATAATTGCTCGGTATGACCTTTCACTTGCAGCCCATGCGCAATTGCGGCTTGGAACACTTTTTCTGTTTGTGCCAGCGTAAAACCAATCGATTCACAAAACACATCGACGCTCGAAGCGAGTTTTTGTTCGGCCACCAGAGGGATGATTTCCTGACAAATATGCTCAACATAATCGTCTGATCGGTGTTGATATTCTGGTGGAATGGCGTGAGCGGCGAGCAGTGTTGTGACGACTTTAATGCGGCGATGATCCTCAAGGTGCTTAGCCGCTTTGAGCATTTTTATCTCATCATGGAGCGTTAAACCGTAGCCCGATTTGATCTCAACGGATGTGACACCGGAACGCAGCAACCCCTCTAACCTTGGTAGTGCCAACTCAACCAATTGGTCAATGGATGCTGTGCGGGTGGCGTGGACGGTTGATGAAATACCGCCGCCTTGCTTGGCGATCGCTGGGTAGGGGACACCTTGCAAGCGCATTTCAAACTCATTGGCGCGGTTACCGGCATAGATAAGGTGAGTATGGCAATCTATCAACCCCGGAGTGATAAGCTTGCCTTGGCAATCTATGACTTTGTGTTCTGGTGTGGCAGCTATGGGAATGTGGCTATCAAGGCTGGCGTCAATTTTGCCCGCTTTTATCACCACAGTTTTAGGAGAGCTAGGTTGATAGCCAAGCTCTCCTTGTTCCATGCTGACGATACGCGCGTTGGTCAGTATTAGATCCATCTTTATTGTCACCGTTATCGCTTAGTACGCTGCTGATTTAAATGTATATACAAATAAATAAGGCAAAAGCGCACGCGGTGCAAGATGAATGTTGCAAAAGTGTGATCGAATGTTGAAATGTGTAGCGTTAGTCGAGCATCACTTTAGAGGTTAATTTGTATTTAGAGCCCGGGTGATAAAGCAGTGCAGAGCTGACTAACTTATCGCCACTCCAGGTACGGCGATTAAGTAGTAAACAGGGTTCATTGACGGCCAACTGCAACAATTGTTTGATGTGATGCTCGGCAATAATGGCTTCAACAGTGTGCTCAATGGCACTTAATGGGCAGTTTTGTGAAAGATATTGATTGGGCGTCATGAACGAGAAGTTTTGTTCAAGATAGTGGGGCGCGTAGCGGCTATTGACCCAACGCACTTCCAGTTGTATCGGAGTGTCATTAGCAAAGTGAATGATTTCACTATAAAAAACAGAAGATCCTAGCATGACGCCGAGTTTGATAGCGACACTTTCATCTGCTGTTAACGCAAGTTGCTTTAAGACTTTACTGCGATATTGCTTCCCTCGGCTAGCGACCTCGTCAGCAATATTACGAATATCAAGTAGCGGTGATTCCGCTTTGTCTTCTACCGCGCAAACAAAAGTACCTAGCCTTGGTCGGCGTTGCAGTTTTCCATCAGCCACCAGATCCCGTATCGCTTTATTCACCGTCATCCGACTCACATTAAATTGCTCAGTCAGTTCTAGCTCGGTGCTTATGCGTTGGCCGACAGGCCAGTGTCCGGATTCAATGTTATCTAAAATAAATTGTTTTATTTGTCTATAAAGTGGTGAGCTTGACATGGGCATGATGAGTTTTATTTGAATATACAAATAATTAACGAAGTCGCTGGGAAATGCAATATTTAGATAAGGCTTTGCGATCATCATCGGCCAAAACTGTGAATTGGTGAAGCAGCTATCGACGACAAAGGGTCAGTGTCACGGTAAGATGGCGCCGTAACTTGTGGTTTAAATAATAAAGAGAAAATACGATGACAGCTCCAACAGAAATGACTTTTTTCGCTCGTTTTGAAGCGGATATTTTGGCGAAAAAGAAAGTGATCACCATTCGTGATGAGAGCGAAAAGCACTACCAAGTTGGCTCTATTGTCGAGGTGAGTACGTTGGAAGAAGGACGAAAGTTCTGCCGCTTGTTAATCAATAAGGTTGAACCGATCCTATTTAGCGAATTAAGCCACTACCATGCAGAGCAAGAAAATATGTCACTCACGACACTGAAAGAGGTGATTCAAGACATTTATCCCAATATTGAACAGTTGTATGTCATTCACTATCAACTGGTTGAAGAAAAAGCTCTGGAAAAAGATCACGCTTAAAAATAATAACGCCAATCAATCACGATTGGCGTTATTGCTGTTTGCCTCAAGACAGTGTCACGACGATTTCATTATAAAACGCAGCAACAGTAATGAGGTTAGTCACGCTTCCACAGAATGTGGCAGAACTTTTGGTCTGGGTCGCGGCTAACGAGCATTCTTGCAAACACATCGTCTAGTACGTCGTCCTCTTCGTTGACAAGACCGATCAATACTTCCGCGTAAGCTTCCTTATCGACGTCAAAACCCACGTGTTGAACCCAATCATCACCAACGTCAAGCAGTTCAGCCGCGCCACGGTCTTCAAATTGTGCTGTAAACAGGATGACATCAACAGGTTCTAGATTATCGGGTGCCATTTCAAGAAAGATGTCGTAAGCCGCATCAATGGCATCGTCGTAAGAAATCAAATCAGACATTATTATGCTCGGCTCATGTATTTGCGTTCAGCGGTGTTGATAATAATACGGTCGCCAGTTGCGACATATTCAGGAACCTGCACAACAAGGCCAGTGCTTAAACGTGCTGGTTTTGAACGCGCAGAAGCTGAAGCACCTTTGATGGAAGGATCAGTCTCTTCAATCACAAGCTCAACAGATGAAGGGACATCTAGTGCTACCGCAACACCGTCAACGACAACCACATACATACCTTGGATTTCTTCAGTGATGAACAGTAGCTCATCTTCGATATCCGCCTGTTTAAACGTAAATTGAGTGTAATCTTCGTTATCCATGAAGATGTACTCATCACCATCAACATAAGAAAACGAAACCGCACGGCGGTTCATGTCAACGGTGTCGACAAAGTCATCGGCTTTTAAACGCTCATCAACGCGAGCGCCAGTGTTCAAATCAGTACAACGTAGTTTGTAGATTTTAGAACCACCGCGGCCACCAGGAGTGGTCACTTCGATGTCTTTGATCAATAGCGTCTTGCCACCAGAAATAATAGCAAACCCTTTTTTTAATTCATTCGCCTTTGGCATGGAATTTTTCCTTCATACTTAGTTTCGGCGCATTATACCTTGCCGTTTTCGAAAAGGAATATCTTGATTGATTGCTTTGCATAGTAGAACATGACCGCGTGTACTTTTTCTTAAATTAACTAACGCTTTTTGCTATGTATTTATCGGTTATTGACCCAAAACAACCCTTTCAGGCTGAATATCAAGCGGCTATCGATGATCTCATCAAGTTTCTGCGTGCCGGGTTAGGTGACAATCTACATAGTCTTTACCTTTATGGCAGTGTGGCGCGCAGAACTGCGCGTTATGGGCGCTCCAATTTGGATGTAGTGTTGATCACGCACCGTGATTTCTCCGAGCAACGAGCAACTCTGCTGAATACGATAAAATGGCGATTTCAGAAAAGTTTCCCACATATCACCGAAGTCTCGATCAAAACTGCACTCGTGAGCGAGGTAGCCACTTTAGAGAGCATTTTTACGTGGGGATTTATGTTGCGCCATTGCTGCGTTTGCATCTTGGGTGATGATCTGGCGGAATGCTTTGGCGATTTCGAACCCAGTTGGGAAATAGCCAAACACTGGAATATGGACATCGCAGATTGGGTCTTTTTTTATCGTGATAAAATTGCAAAAACCAGTTCTGAAAGCGAACAGAGCAAGGCGCAAGTAGCCATTGCCAAGAAATTACTGCGCGCCAGTTATTCTTTGATTATGTATCGTGACAAAAATTGGTTTGATGATCCTATCGAATGCGGGCAGCAGTTTTTACGTTATCACCCGGAGAAAAAAATCGACATTGAGAGATTGGGTATTTTGCTCTCTGGACGAGTGATCGCCAAACGCTCAGTGATTGGAATTCTAGACAGTTATGGGCAATGGCTTGCAAAGCAGTATCAAAAAACAGAGTTTCGGATTGGTTAACCGCTGGCTAGGTCGTCGTACTTCTTAAAATAACCCAAGTTGTGGCTGGCTGAGCTGTTCGAAATTCAAGCCAACAAAAGGCAAAATGGCTTCTGCGACTGGCTGCAATTGTTTATCGATATAGTGCTGATAATCGATAGGACTTTTTAAATACTCTTTAGGCTCAGGGCCATTCAGTGTGATGAGGTATTCGATACGACCTCGATTTTGATATTGCAATGGTCGGCCTAACTGCTGGTTTATCGTATCAGCAAGTCGTGCGGCTCTTACTTGTGGTGGTACGTTTTTTTGGTATTCATGCAGCTTGCGACGCAACCGTTTTTGGTACACGAGCTCATGGTCGAGTTGACCGGTTTGAGTTTGCTCAACGATTTCACGAATAAACGCCACAGGGTCTTCACCATTAAAAATCATCGAATAAAGTTGGTGCTGAAAGCGTTGTGCGAGCGGAGTCCAGTCCGTTCTTGCACTCTCAAGCCCTTTAAAAATTAGCCGCTCGTTTTCGCCTTCACCGATCAATCCCGCATAGCGTTTTTTTGACCCCGTTTCTGAACCTCGGATGGTTGGCATCAGAAACTTTCGGTAGTGGGTTTCGTATTCCAATTCCAGCATCGATTCCAATCGGTACTCTTCACGCAAGTGGGTCGTCCACCATTGATTGATGTGTTCAACCAGTTGTTTTCCTACGCGATCCGCTTGCTGCTGTGAATATTGACCACCTAAAGAGACAAAGGTTGAGTCGGTATCACCATAAATCACTTGATAGCCTTGCGCCTCAATTAACTTTTTAGTTTGCTTCATGATCTCGTGTCCGCGCATGGTAATACTGGACGCCAAACGAGTATCAAAAAAACGACAACCTGACGATCCAAGCACCCCGTAGAAAGAGTTCATGATGATTTTTATCGCTTGTGAAAAGGCTTTGTTATTGTTCTTTTTCGCCACATCACGCGCAGCCCATAATTTCTCGATCATTTCTGGAAGAAAATGTTTGGTGCGGTGAAATTGACCGCCACGAAATCCCGTTACCGCTTGGTTATCCTCTTTACCAAGCGGAATTTTTAGCCCTTCAATCAAGCCAAGTGGGTCAATTAAAAATGAACGAATGATCGAGGGATATAAGCTTTTAAAATCAAGAAGTAATACAGAGTCGTAGAGGTTAGGGATGGAGTCCATCACATAGCCTCCGGGGCTTGCGACCCAATTTTCGGAGTGTAAGTTAGGTGCGATGTAACCCGCGCGATGCAATTGAGGTAAATAGAGATTGGTAAAGGCGGCGACAGAACCGCCGACGCGATCTAGCTCCACACCCGTGAGACGGGAACGTTCAATGGCGAAATCCAGCAAATGGGTATGTTCAAAGATTTTATTCACTAACACACAATCTTGCAGGTTGTATTTCGCCAGTGAAGGTTTGTCTTTTTTAAACATACGGTTGATTTCATCCATCCGATCATGGGCGTTATGAATCGCTTTTCCTTCGCCTAATAGCTCCCTTGATACTGATTCCAATGACCAAGAACGAAATTGGTAAGTGGCTGTTTTTAATGTATCAATTCCATCCAACACTACTCGCCCGGGAATAGTAATAAACCCTTGCTGACTCTGGTTTGAACTACGAAAAAAACTGTGCTGTTTGCCGCGACCAATCGCAAGTTTTAACTTATGCCACTCGGCTCTTTTATGGAGTAAGCGAAAATCAAAATCAATCACGCTCCAGCCAATTACTACATCAGGGTCGAACTCAGTGAACCAATCGATGAGAGCGTTGAGCAATGCGTATTCGTCTTTCACCCATTGAATTGGGGTATCGCAAGGCTCAGGCTCACCAATCATGATTACGCGGCTGTCCATTGGGCTATCAAAACCAATCGAGTAGAGAATGCCTTTTTCAGAGCATTCTAAATCCAGCGAAACCACTTTCAGATGAGGAAGATAGTTGCCCGGTCGACATTTCGCCTGTTCTATTTTTGAATGGGAAAACGTCTGGGTAAGCCGTCCAGTGAATTCAATGCTGCCTTTAAGAAAACGCTCCATAAGAAAGCGGTCGGCAAGCTTAATATCATCTTCTAACGTTAGAATATGATGTTGCTTTAGTAGTGCCGAAAACTCAGCATGCGTTTGAATCGTTTGACAATAACAACCCGCTAGGAGGGTATGTTCAAAATCTTCCAAATCCAATGTTTTTAATTCGATAGAGAGCTGCCGCTCTAACGCTAATTTTTGCGCTTGTGGCACATCTTTCTGTGGTATGAAGAAAACGGGTTTTTCACCACGGATAATCAGTTGGGTTGGACCTTGAGGCGTACTCAACCACAACTCAATATGAGTCGAGCCATGAAGGTCTCTTGCATGGCGAGTAAGTAAAAAACCGTGTTGAATAACCAAGCGTAATAAATCCAAATAGTCGTAACCTTGGGGGAGGGCATCATATCAGAGCTACGAGGTAAATAACGAATTTCAGTGAGGTGAGTAAGCGGGCGATGGAGATCAAATAACCGTTAATTGGTATGGTGTATGCATTTTAACTTTATGATTTGTTTTGGTTTTGTATTTTTATGAGGCTGGTTGCATTTTTATGTTTAGGTTCAAATTTGTCAAAAAATCATGTAAAAGTCGTGCGGCATCTCTGCTAATATAATTAAGCTTTTGATTTGTTGATGGATTCTCATTGGATGATTAGCCGAACAAATAAGTACTTGCCAAATTTGGGGTTTGAGCACATATTCAGTGTGAGTAAAAACCAATGTTAAGTTAATTACCCGATTGTGAGTTAATTTCCAATTGTGAGCTAATTAATGTGGGCCGCGATGCTGCTATCCACGATTCAGTGGGTGCAGAGCCAATAGATGAGTGTGGAGATACAAGTTTGATAAGTGTTTTCCTTGTAGATGATCACGAGCTGGTTCGCACAGGGATACGACGTATTATTGAAGACGTCCGTGGAATGAACGTAGTAGGGGAAGCTGACAGCGGTGAAGAAGCAGTAAAATGGTGTCGCAGTAATCATGTCGACGTTGTTTTAATGGATATGAACATGCCTGGTATCGGCGGTTTGGAAGCGACAAAAAAAATTCTGCGCTTTAATCCAGATGTGAAAATCATCGTGTTAACGGTTCATACGGAAAATCCATTTCCGACCAAAGTGATGCAAGCTGGAGCCGCGGGTTATTTAACCAAAGGTGCAGGCCCAGATGAAATGGTCAACGCGATTCGCATTGTGAATAGCGGGCAGCGTTATATCTCGCCTGAAATCGCACAGCAAATGGCATTAAGCCAATTCTCGCCAGCTTCTGACAATCCATTTGCTGATCTCTCGGAAAGAGAGCTGCAGATTATGATGATGATTACCAAAGGGCAAAAAGTGACGGATATTTCCGAGCAACTTAGTCTTAGCCCCAAAACAGTAAATAGCTATCGCTATCGACTGTTTAGTAAGTTAGCGATAAGCGGTGATGTTGAACTGACCCATTTAGCTATTCGACACGGAATGTTAGACACAGAGACGCTTTAGTGACTTCTTTGTTCGACTCGGTCGCTTTTCTTAAAACCGTTACCCATCAGCCCGGCGTTTATCGAATGTATAACGCCGAGGCTGATATCATCTATGTTGGCAAAGCCAAAGACCTCAAAAAACGCCTTTCTAGCTACTTTCGAAAAACAATCGACAGTGAGAAAACGCGCGCGTTAGTCAGCCATATCGATAAAATTGATGTCACCGTTACTCACACTGAAACGGAAGCGTTGATCCTTGAACATAATTACATCAAGCAATATTTGCCTAAATACAATGTGCTGCTGCGAGATGATAAATCTTACCCGTATATTTTTATTAGTGGGCATAAGCACCCTCGTTTGTCGTTGCACCGTGGCGCGAAAAAGCGCAAAGGTGAGTATTTTGGTCCATACCCTGATTCTGGTGCGGTTCGAGAGTCGTTACACCTCATCCAAAAAATATTTCCGGTAAGACAATGTGAAGATACCGTCTATAGCAACCGGACTCGTCCTTGCCTGATGTATCAAATTGGCCGCTGCGCTGCACCTTGTGTGAGTCATATCATTGCGGATGAAGAGTATGCTGAATTGGTTAATTATGTTCGATTGTTTTTGCAAGGCAAAGATAACCAAGTACTTGAAACATTAGTGCAAAAAATGGAACAAGCCAGCCAAGCACTGCAGTTTGAAAATGCCGCTAAATTTAGAGACCAGATCCAAGCCATTCGAAGAGTCCAAGAACAACAGTTTGTTTCTGAAGAGACGATGGATGACATGGATGTATTGGGATTTGCCCAAGAAAATGGCATCGCTTGCATCCATATTTTGATGATCCGCCAAGGTAAAATATTGGGTAGTCGTAGCCATTTTCCTAAAATTCCGGCTAACACGACTCAAGAAGAGGTGTTTGATGGCTTTTTAGGACAGTATTATTTAAGTCACAATGAGGCGCGTACGATCCCAAGTCGAGTGATCTTAAATGCGGGTCTGCTAGAGGATGAAAAGCCGCTGCAAGAAGCCTTACAGACCCTGGTCGGGCGTAAAGTTTCTTTCCACATCAGCCCAACAGGTGTGCGTGCTCAATATTTAAAATTGGCTAATACCAATGCATTGAGCGCAATAACGGCTAAAATTAACCATAGAATGACGATCAACCAGCGCTTTAAAGCTCTTCAAGCTGTTTTAGGGTTGGATAGCATAGAGCGTATGGAGTGTTTTGATATTTCGCACACCATGGGAGAGAGCACGATCGCCTCATGCGTGGTATTTAACCAAGAAGGGCCTGTTAAACCAGAATACCGCCGTTATAACATCACGGGAATTACTGGTGGGGATGATTACGCTGCAATGGGACAAGTGTTAGATAAGCGGTATTCCAAGCAGCTTGACGTGGAAAAAATCCCCGATGTCATTTTCATTGATGGTGGTAAAGGGCAATTGAATCGAGCTTTGCAGATCATCTCTAGCCATTGGCAAGATTGGCCGAAAAGACCGGTGATGATTGGTATCGCCAAAGGCGTTACCCGCAAACCGGGGCTAGAAACGTTGATTACAACCGATGGCGATGAATTTAACCTGCCAAGTGATGCGCCAGCTTTACATTTGATTCAGCATATTCGCGATGAAAGTCATAATCACGCCATTGCTGGGCATAGAGCCAAACGAGGTAAAACACGGCGTACCAGTACATTGGAAGGCATAGAAGGGGTTGGGCCTAAACGCCGGCAAGCACTGCTGAAATATATGGGAGGGCTGCAAGAGCTAAAAAGAGCCACTGTTGAAGAAATCGCCAAAGTGCCCGGTATTAGCCATTCTTTAGCTGAAAACATTTATCAAGCATTGAAACAATAAGAAAAATAACGCAACATAACCGCGCAATCGATAAGAGCCTATAAATATGCGTTTGAATATTCCTAATATTTTGTCTTTATTACGACTTTTCCTTATCCCAGTATTTGTCGTTGTTTTCTATCTGCCTTACGGCTGGGGCCCTTTTGCTGCGGCAATGGTGTTTTGGGTAGCGGGTTTTACCGATTGGTTAGATGGTATGCTTGCGCGAAAACTTGGGCAAACCTCTCGCTTTGGTGCTTTTATCGACCCAGTAGCGGATAAAGTGCTCGTTGCGACGGCTCTTATCTTGATCACCGACCATTACCACAGTCTCTGGATAACGATTCCAGCCGTGACAATGATTGCACGTGAAATCATCATTTCTGCATTGCGAGAATGGATGGCGGAAATTGGTAAAAGAGCCAGTGTGGCCGTTTCATGGGTTGGGAAGGTTAAGACGCTCACCCAAATGTTTGCATTGTGGGTACTGATTTGGCGTCATGATGATTGGATGGTGTGGGTCGGCTATGCAGCGTTATACATCGCAACCATTTTGACCTATTGGTCAATGGTTCAATACTTGGCGGCAGCTAAAGACGACCTCCTCAATGCAGAACATCATTAAGAAACGGGCTTAGGCCCGTTTTTTGTTCCTCCAATTTCTACAATCCCTTTCACAACATGCATTATTGCTTCAGTTAAAGCACAGTTATCTCGTGTAAAAGGTGGTGAATTTTGCTATCAAATTAACCAAATCTGTCCTTTTTGAATGCAAAATAGCCAAACGGTTTAAAAACTAAAAAAATAATATTGACTCATCGAATCGAATGCGTAGAATGCATCCCGTACTTGAGAGGAACGGAAGAAACAACCCAACCCCTTGATGTTACAGGGGCGCGTTGGCAGAGGGGCTATGCAGCGGATTGCAAATCCGTGGACCTCGGTTCGACTCCGGGACGCGCCTCCATTGCGACACTAGCTCAGTTGGTAGAGCGCAACCTTGCCAAGGTTGAGGTCACGAGTTCGAACCTCGTGTGTCGCTCCAAATTTTGAGGTGTTGAACTTAACGTTCAGTATCTAAAGATGGTGTTACTAAATTTTGTAAACAGCATCGCAATGCAGAATTGCGTGCCCTGGTGGTGAAATTGGTAGACACAAGGGATTTAAAATCCCTCGACTTTCGAGTCGTGCCGGTTCAAGTCCGGCCCGGGGCACCATCTTTTTACTGCTTATGCAGTATGCGACACTAGCTCAGTTGGTAGAGCGCAACCTTGCCAAGGTTGAGGTCACGAGTTCGAACCTCGTGTGTCGCTCCAAATTAAAGCCCTAGCAGAAATGCTGGGGCTTTTTCATCTCTGTTTCACAGCCAGTTTACAACCAACGATATCGTTTTAGAGCCACCTTGCCAAGGTTGAGGTCACGCTTTTAGTTCAAAAGAAAGCGAACCTCGTGTGTCGCTCCAAATTAAAGCCCTAGCAGAAATGCTGGGGCTTTTTCATCTCTGTCTCACAGCCAGTTCACAACCAACGATGTCGTTTTAGAGCCACCTTGCCAAGGTTGAGGTCACGCTTTTAGTCCAAAAGAAAGCGAACCTCGCGTGTCGCTCCAAATCGCGCCCTAGCGGAAACTGGGTAACCCCCCTACGTTCACTATATTCGTTGACGGTTTCGGACGTGAAATTGAAATATTTTAAGCAAAGCCATCACCATCAAACAGCAGTACTTCAATTTATGGTCAAATCTCGCATCGTTTTTACTCTCCATCCCCAATTCTAGAATGTTAATAATTTGATAAAGCAACCTTTATCTTGAGTTGTTATTATTTTGTGAAGTGAAATTTCGGCCTACTTCACATAATTTTCGTGCCAACATTTAATTTATGGTGTGAATTATTTGCAAAAGCGTGATTTATATAAACTTATCAACAACCCATTCATGGGAACGATTCCCAATGTGACATTGATCTATTTTTACATTGATTCGGTGAATGTAAACTCCATCCCCGTCAGCAACGTTAAGGGAATACATAAGCAGTGGTTGCTGAGCAATAAAGAGATTGAGCTGTTCATGATTACCAAAGTAGCGTGCTACTTCCTCCGGTGAATTTGAATATAACTCATTGATTTTATTGAATATATCTCAGGATGAGATTCAAGGTGCTAAGCACCAACATAATGATAATGATGACCATAAGGTCGATGGAGTATAAAAAATGAATTTTGCTACCTCTGGTAAACTTTCTCTTGCCGCAATTCTAATTTCAGCCGCACTACAAGCAAACGCAGGTATCAGTGTTGAAGGTGAACAAGGTGTTTTCTCAATCGGCGGTGATGTTGAGTTCGATATCAACCTTCGTGATAAAAATGCCACTGACAAGCAACATCTAAATCAAGATGGCCGCCTTTTGGTTCAAATCGCTGGTGAGCGTAGTGTGAGTGGTGACCGTTATATCAAAGCACAAGCACAACCTTTACTTAAAACAACGGGTGATGTTGAGCTTGATGATGCGTGGATTGCATTTGGTCAAGCAAATAACTGGGAATTGAGAGTAGGTCGTTATGAAGCATTTGATCTATTCCCTGTTGGTCAAGATACTATGCTTGAATACGCAACAGCAGAACCGTATCGAGCGAATGCGGCTCGTGGTCGTGGCGATAACGGCCAAGTCGGTTTTAGTAAGACAGCGGATAATCTTTACTTTGAACTCTCTACCAAATTTGAGAAGAATGCGACTACAGCGGATAAAAATGCTGTGTTCGTACGCCCAGTTGTTGCGTACCAAATCGTTGACTCAGTTCGTGTTGCTGCTGGTTTAGAAGCCAATCTGACTGCAGATGATAAAGATGCTGCGAATGATTTCCTTGGTTATGGCGCGACAGTTAACTATTCTGCTAACGATCTTTCTATCAACGTGAACTATGCGTTCCGTGATTTCGACAAAACTAAACAAGAAGATACGACCATCGGTGCTAACTTACTGTTTAAAGGCTTTGGTTTGGGTCATGTCTATGGAGAAACTGAGACAACTAATACAGTAAAAGTAAACACCACTTATGCTTCTTACCAATTTGCTAATGTGATGGATGTGGAAGATTTCTCTGTTTATCTAGGTACTTACTACTCGAAAGTAGACGACACAGAAAACAAAGATCTAGGCATGCGTATCCGTCTAAAATACTTCTTCTAAGTTTTAAAACTTAAGCATTAAATCTCAACTGCTTTTGATGCCTACCGTTCGGTAGGCATTTTTTGTATAAGCAGATGCGATGATTTACAGCTGTTTAAGCATCCACACATCGCAGCCGTTGTGCTCAGTGCCGTCCATTGGTCGATCCAAATGTATAAATCCGAGCTTTTCATATAACTGAATGGCGGATGTCATACTAGATAACGTATCCAAATAGCAAGATTGATAACCTGCATTTTGAGCAAACGATAGGCATGCTTCACTGAGCATTTTTCCTAGCCCGCAACCGCGACTTTCTGGTAATAAGAAGAGTTTTTTTAGCTCACAGATCCGTTGGCTATGATGAAAGGCTGCAATACCTGCTCCACCGACAATGATGCCGTCACGTTTGGCTACCAGATAAAGGCTGCAGCTCTCTTGCGTGTAATGTTGACTCATGTTTTCCACTTCAGCATCAGATGGGCCAAAACCCTCACCGATGGCTCCAAATTCAGCACCTACAGATTGGATAATTTTACAAATGTCCGGATCATCTTGTGGTTTGATTGGTGTTATCGTGATGTTCATTGTTTCTTCTTAAAAATAGTCATGTTTTTATTATTGTTTGGGGGGAGGGAGGTAATATCAAGAGAGCGGCAAAAATAATGCCGTTTTTTTGTTCAAGAGCAAGCCTCAGTATCATTTCAATTTGGCTTTAGAGGTGGCTTTCGATACTATGTGCAGCTATCTGAAAAATACAAAACATCCTATACGGACACTACCTACAGGTAGATGAGGAAACGATGCAACATCTAGAAGAGATTATTGCTAATGCGACCGCAGCGATTAATGCTGCCGATTCGCTAGTCGCACTTGATGAAGTGCGTGTTCAGTACTTGGGTAAAAAAGGTGAGTTAACCACTCAGCTACAGAGCCTAGGTAAATTGCCACCCGAAGAACGTCGCGCTGCAGGTCAAGAGATCAACGTTGCGAAAGAGACAGTGCAACACGCCATTGTTACGCGTAAAGATGCTTTGCAGCGAGCAGAGTTAGAAGCCAAACTAGCGGCTGAAACGATTGACGTTACTTTGCCTGGACGCCGCATTGAAAATGGTGGCTTACACCCAGTGACTCGCACAGTTGAACGCATTGAGCAGTTCTTTGGTGAGCTTGGTTTTCATGTTGAATCTGGCCCTGAAATTGAAGACGCCTTCCACAACTTTGATGCGTTGAATATCGCTGCCGATCACCCAGCACGTACTGATCACGATACCTTCTTCTTTAATCCAGATTTAATGTTGCGTACACACACGTCAGGTGTGCAAATTCGCACTATGGAAAATGGTCAACCGCCGTTTCGTTTTATTGCGCCGGGCCGCGTATATCGTAATGACTACGACCAAACACACACACCAATGTTCCACCAGGTTGAAGGAATGTTGGTTGATGAGCACGTCAATTTTGCTCAACTTAAAGGTATTTTGAACGATTTCTTATGTAACTTCTTTGAAGAAGAAGTTGAAGTGCGTTTCCGTCCTTCTTATTTCCCATTTACAGAACCTTCTGCGGAAGTGGATGTGAAGGGTAAAAATGGTAAATGGCTTGAAGTTCTAGGCTGTGGCATGGTTCACCCGAACGTTTTGCGCAGTGTTGGTATTGACCCTGAAAAATATTCTGGCTTTGCATTTGGTATGGGTGTTGAGCGTTTAACGATGCTTCGTTATGGCGTCAACGACCTACGCGCGTTCTTTGAGAACGATCTGCGCTTCCTCAAACAATTCAAGTAATTCAAGGGTAAACACAATGAAATTCAGCGAATCATGGCTTCGTGAGTGGGTTAACCCTGCGGTTACGACTGACGAACTTACACATCAAATTACAATGGCAGGCTTGGAAGTCGATGACGTTCTTGCTGTCGCCGGTGAATTTACTGGCGTCAAAGTGGGTCACGTTGTGGAATGTGGTCAACATCCGGATGCCGACAAACTGCGTGTAACGAAAGTTGACGTGGGTGAAGAAGAACTGCTTGATATCGTTTGTGGTGCAGCAAACTGCCGCCAAGGCTTAAAAGTGGCGGTAGCGACTGTCGGTGCGGTACTTCCTGGCGATTTTAAGATCAAAAAAGCAAAATTACGTGGTCAACCTTCTCACGGCATGCTTTGTTCATTCAGTGAGCTAGGGATTGATGTTGAATCCGCTGGCATTATGGAGCTTGCAGAAGATGCCATCGTTGGTACTGATTTCCGCGAATTCCTAAGCTTAGATGATGTGACTATTGATGTTGATTTGACCGCGAACCGCGCAGATTGCTTTAGTATTCGTGGCCTTGCTCGTGAAGTAGGTGTATTGAACCGCATTGATGTCACTGAGCCATCGGTCATCGCTATTCCTACTTCAATTGAAGATAAAGTCTCTATTGAAGTGAAAGCACCGGCCGCTTGTCCGCGTTATCTTGGTCGCGTGGTTAAAAACATTAATGTTCAAGCCCAAACACCGCTTTGGATGCAAGAGAAGTTACGCCGTTGTGGTCTACGTTCAATTGATCCAGTGGTTGATATCACTAACTATATCTTGCTTGAACAAGGCCAACCGATGCATGCTTTTGATCTTGCCAAGATCGAAGGCGGTATTGTTGTTCGTATGGCCGAGCAGGATGAAAAACTTACGCTACTCGATGGTACAGAAGCTAAGTTGAATGTCGATACGCTGGTTGTTGCCGATCACAATAAAGCATTAGCCATTGCGGGCATTTTTGGTGGTGAAGGTTCAGGCGTTAGCTCAGAAACCCAAGATGTACTGCTTGAGTGTGCTTTCTTTGCACCAGACCATATCCGCGGTCGTGCTCGTAGCTATGGCCTACATACTGATTCATCCATGCGTTTTGAGCGCGGTGTTGACTACGCGTTGCAAGCCAGTGCGATGGAACGAGCGACTCAGCTGCTGGTTGATATTTGTGGCGGTGAAGTTGCACCTGTGGTTAGTGTTGAGTCTGAAACGGAGTTACCTAAACCAAATCAAGTCACACTTCGTCGCACTAAACTGGACAGTTTGCTTGGTCATCACATTGCGGATGCTGATGTGGTTGAAATCCTAAAACGTTTAGGTATGAGTGTTGAGAGTTGCGCAGAAAGTTGGGTTGCTACCGCGCCAACGTGGCGTTTTGATATCGCGATTGAGCAAGATTTGATTGAGGAAATTGGCCGTATTTACGGTTACAACAATATCCCTAATCAAGCTCCAGTTGCAGCATTGAGCATGAATGACCACCAAGAAGCAAACTTGCCACTTAAGCGTGTTCGTCATTTGTTAGTTGACCGTGGTTACCATGAAGCGATCACCTACAGCTTCGTTGAGCCAGAGCAGCAGAAACTGATTGTTCCAGATGTTGAACCACTCATTCTGCCTAATCCTATTTCTGCTGATATGTCAGCGATGCGTTTGGGCTTGATCCAAGGTCTATTAAATACCGTGGTTCATAACCAGAAACGCCAGCAGCCACGCGTTCGTTTGTTTGAATATGGTTTGCGTTTTATTCCTGATGCTTCGGCAGAGAACGGTATGCGCCAAGAACCTATGCTCGCGGGGGTAATATCCGGTACTCGTGGTGAAGAGCACTGGAACATGGACACCGCAACGGTTGATTTCTTCGATCTAAAAGGTGACTTGGAAGCCATTCTTGATTTAACCGCCAACGGAAAAGCTTACAATTTTACTTCTGTTGCACACCCAGCGCTGCACCCTGGGCAATCGGCCGCTATCGTTGTCGATGGTGAGATTATTGGGGTGATAGGCACTGTTCATCCAGAGCTTGAGCGTAAGTTTGGCTTGAATGGTCGCACCATCGTATTTGAACTTGAATGGTCAGCTGTGAACACCCGTGTAATTCCAGAAGCTGCATCACTGTCTAAGTTCCCAGCGAACCGCCGTGATATAGCACTGGTTGTTGATGGCGCCATTGCTTCAGGTGATATTGTCGATGCATGTCGTAACGCTGGTGGTGAGCTTCTAAAAGAGGCGAAGCTGTTTGACGTTTATGTAGGCAAAGGGGTTGAAGAGGGCAAGAAGAGTTTAGCGATTGCGTTGATGCTTCAATCGACTGAACGTACTTTAGAAGAAGCCGATATTGCAAGCGCTGTTGAATCGATTGTGACTTCAGTAGCGGCACAGTTTGGTGCAGCCCTGCGCGACTAATTCAGAAAGTAGCCTAAGTATATTTGAGCAGGTTCAAGTTGGGCCTGCTTTTTTATATGCAATTTAGTGACAAGTTAGTGTTAAACAAGTCTATGATTTAACAGGTTATAAATTTTTTTATCAGAAATCGATATCCATTCAAAATAGTATGAAATTCTGAAAATGTTGGCTGTTATGATATAACTAACTAAATTGTCAGTGTTTTTTCTCAATCTTCGACGTCTAATTGTATAAATGCAGCCAGTATATGCGCTTATTTTGATGAAACTATTAATATTGTTGCGAATAAAAAAGTTGGCGAAAATCAGAAGCTTGGCATACACTTTTCAGGTAAAGCCGATATCTTATTGATTGGCTAAGCGAAAATGCTTTGGCGCTGCTTAGAAGCAGCAAGGTTTAACATAGCTTTGAGGGAAGTTTTATGGCGCTCACAAAGGCCGAATTGGCTGAAAACCTGTTTGAAAAGCTTGGATACAGTAAACGGGATGCCAAGGAAACGGTTGAAGTGTTTTTCGAAGAGATTCGCAAGGCGCTTGAAAGTGGCGAACAGGTAAAACTATCTGGTTTTGGTAATTTTGATCTACGAGACAAAAACGAGCGTCCGGGTCGAAACCCAAAAACAGGTGAGGATATTCCTATCTCCGCTCGACGTGTCGTAACGTTCCGCCCAGGGCAGAAATTAAAAGCCCGAGTCGAGAACATTAATGTCGAAAAATAGACCGAGCAATAGACCACGCTATGCGTGGTCTTTTTTTTTCTGTTTATGGTGAGTTAAAGGTTCTGAACGTATTAGGCTGCTTGAATATGAGTGGTGATATACGGCTGCCAGGCGTTTTGGTAGAGCTCGATAGATTGGCGACGAAACTGGTTAATTTGCGCCTTTTCAATATCATGTAACGCTCGCTTCTCTAATGCGGCGACACGTTCAAACTTCTGGATCTGTTCATAGAAACGATGCTCGGGGCCATTTTTCACATCGGCAATGGCTTTAAGATGTAATTGTACTTCTGCAATGACATTGGTTTTAGGAAGTTGAACCAGTAAGTTTAAATCGCGATAGCCCGATGCGGCAGGCGATTTAAAGCGGTTCTTTACTTTTACGATACTGGCTTCTCGGCTTAATACTTCATAAGCCTCGACTAAGCTTGGTACATCATTTGCCACCAGGGTTGTTCTGGCTAAATCTGTGATCCTATCAGCTCGCCCACCTAATTCATGTTCTATTTTACTTAATGCTCGGTCACGTGATTTCACGCCAGAAAAGTGAGCCTCTGCTGATGTTAGTAAAGCAGTACTTCTGCACAATGTTTCAAGTTCACGTTGAGCTTGGTGAGCTTTACTGTAGAGAATTTCAAAATCGTTGTAGGGTTGCAAAGGCTGGTTGTTGGTGGACTGGATGCCATATAAACCGCTTAAACTATGCTTGAACAGTTTAGATGAGAGTTGATTTTTCGATTCACCAACTTTGGCATCACTTTCTGAATTGAACGGAACGGCTGCAAAGGCAGGGGCTCTGCTTAGTACTAAAAGCATCAGTGCCGTAGTACGTAAAAATAGGCTCATTCATTCTCCTTAACTTAGTCTAGGTAAAAGGTGAAACCAAAATAGACCTAAACACGTGATAACCAGAGTCGCTTGCTATGAGATCTTGGGATGAACAAAGTCAACTCAATAGCTCGTGGAACAATTAATCCATAATTTTGCGCTTTATCACAGGTCTTATCTTCAGACGCCTCGCTAGGCTATCTGTTCAATTTGATGTGTTACCAAGTGTATCTAATGAGGATGAACCAAATATGAACATCTTTATCTGTCTTTGTGCTGTTTGTTTAACCTGTTGGGGATTCACTTATTAGTCAGTAGCATGTACTTTGTCTGGCTGTAGATTTTAATCGTAGAGCACGAAGATAATGAAAGATCCCGAGTTTTGGCACAAGAAATGGGCCTCCAACCAAATAGGATTTCACTTAGAAGATGTGAACCCATTGTTGATCGAATATTGGCCTCAACTCTCACCTCAACGAAATGAAAGTGTATTTGTACCATTGTGCGGAAAAAGTGAAGATTTGATATGGCTCGCTTCCCAGCATGAACAGGTTCAGGGTGTAGAGCTGAGTGAAATTGCCGTTCGTTCCTTTTTTGCCGAGCATTTTTATACGCCAACGGTCACTCGCTTAAATGGATCGCATGAACTGTATCAGTTTGATGAACTGATGATTTATACCGGAGATGTCTTTAGTGCGCCGCTAAAAGCGGTTGAGCTTATCTACGACCGAGCGGCGTTAGTTGCGCTGCCCCCCGAAATGCGAGAGGAGTACGTTATTCGCTTGCTTTCATTGTTGAAAGACGGCGGAAGGGTGCTGCTTGTGACGCTGGATTACGTTCAAAGTGAAATGATGGGCCCTCCATTCTGTGTCGCCAAAAATGAAGTTGAGTCGTTATTCACTGACTGCAAAGTGACGTGTCTGTTTCGTGACGATGCTGATGAAAATCACCCTAAGATCAGTCAACGAGGATTAAGCCGTTTTGCTGAAGTCGTGTGGTTAATTGAGAAGTAACAGACTATGCTTAAATCGTTTATTTATACATCCTAGACAACAATAAATAGGTAGGTTTTAGGCGTTTGATGAGAGCAAACCATTACGTCTATATCAGCCGCTCTAATACTAAGGAAAAACTATGGGTTTGTTTAGTCGGAAGCCAAACAGCAATCAACCGTTTAAAAAGAGCAGTGATGAACTGGTGGTTGATTCAATAAAACGCACGATGGCTTATATTGAGTTTGATCCACAAGGACATATTCTGACTGCCAGCTCCTCATTCTTACAAGCGTTGAGTTATTCATTATCGGAAGTGGTGGGTCAGCACCATCGGATGTTCTGTGAAAGTGAATTTGTTAAGACGCCTCGATATAGTCAACTTTGGCAAAATTTAGCGCAAGGTAAACCTCATGCGGGGACGTTTTGCCGTTTAACTAAAAACCATAATAAAGTGTGGATTGAAGCCACGTACATCCCAGTAAAAGATGAGCAAGGAAAAGTGGTTAAGGTGGTGAAGATTGCCAGTGATGTCACTGCTGCAAAAGAACAATCGGATAAGCAAGCTGCAATTTTTGACGCTGTCGATAAGTCAATGGCTGTGATTTCTTTTACTCCCGATGGGACGGTTGTTGAGGCGAACCCAAACTTTTTGTCCTGTGTTGGGTACAAATTACAAGAAGTGGTTGGTCAGCATCATCGATTATTTTGTGATGATCTATTTTACAAGAAGAACCCGAATTTTTGGGCGTCGCTTGCCAGCGGCCATTTTAAAACGGGATTATTTAAACGTTTTACAAAACATGGCGATGAAATTTGGTTGGAAGCAAACTATAACCCCGTATTTAGTGAAGATCATAAAGTCATTGGTGTGACTAAGTTTGCAACTGATGTCACGCAACGAGTACTGCAAGCTCGGGCGATTAAAGATGCAGCAGAAGTCGCGCATCATACCTCGCAAGAAACGGTACATATTGCTCAACTTGGGACGGGAACGCTAGCCGAAGCCGCTTCCATTGCTAAAGAGATTGATAACGCGATCACTAAGGCGAATACATCGATGATGCAACTGGCCAATCAGTCGCAGCAAATCACCAAAATTGTAACCACCATTACAGGCATAGCAGAACAGACTAATTTGCTGGCGCTCAATGCCGCTATCGAGGCTGCGCGTGCTGGGGAGTATGGCCGGGGTTTTGCGGTGGTTGCTGATGAGGTGCGCTCATTAGCCTCGAATACCACCAAAGCGACCGATGAAATTGGTAATATTGTTAAGCTCAATAGCGAACTGACCAACAGTTCTACCTCTATGATGGGGGCAATTCAAGGCCAAGTCACGGCATGTAACAGCAAACTAGAAGAGACGCAAAAGCTGATTGATGAAATGAGAAAAGCCGCGGACAGTGTGGTTGGTACGGTCAGTGAACTGATTAAAGAGTGAGGCTCTGCAGCGAGTATTGTTGGTGAAGAAAATGAAAGCGAGCCTAGTGGCTCGCTTTGCGTTTTTACAGAATCACTTGCACGCTTTTGGCACATTGAATTGCGTTGTGCAAAGCCTGTTTGAGTTCTTTATCTTTCGCCAGAGCAACCCCAAGCCGACGGCGTCCATCAATGTCTGGTTTACCAAACAGACGAAGTTGAGTATGCGGGATAGACAGCGCTTCATTTATTCCATCAAATTTAAGGTTAGTGGAGGTACCTTGACCTAAAATAACCGCAGATGCCGATGGTCCATATTGGGTAATACTGTTGATTGGCATACCCGTGAACGCGCGCACGTGTAACGCAAATTCAGACAGCTCTTGTGAAATGAGGGTGACCATTCCCGTATCATGTGGGCGAGGGGACACTTCATTGAAGATAACATTATCGCCTTTTACAAACAGTTCAACACCAAATAAGCCGTAACCACCGAGTGCATTAACCACTTGTTCTGCTACATATTCAGCGGCTTTAATTGCGTTAGCCGACATCACTTGTGGTTGCCATGATTCGCGATAATCCCCTTCCTCTTGTCGATGGCCAATGGGAGCGCAGAAATGGACACCATCCACTGCTCGAATCGTCAAGAGAGTAATTTCGTAGTCGAAATCGATAAAGCCTTCGACGATCACTCTCCCAGCTCCACTGCGGCCACCTTCTTGAGCGTATGCCCAAGCGCGGCTAATATCCTCTTGCGTCTTAATCACACTTTGGCCTTTACCTGATGAACTCATCACAGGCTTAACTACGCAAGGCATACCGACATGCTCAACCGCCAGTACAAAATCATTATAGTCATCAGCAAACTGATAAGGAGAGGTAGGTAAGGCAAGAGTTTCTGCGGCTAAACGGCGAATGCCTTCACGGTTCATCGTCAATTGAGTGGCCGTTGCAGTGGGGACCACGTTTAAGCCTTGCGCTTCCAGTTCAACCAGCTTGTGAGTGGCAATTGCTTCAATTTCTGGCACCACGTAGTCTGGTTTTTCGAGTTCGATAATGGCTTGTAGCGCATCGCCATCGAGCATATCCAATACGTGGCTACGATGCGCCACCTGCATTGCTGGAGCGTTGGCGTAGCGATCACAGGCAATCACTTCTAAACCAAGGCGTTGGCATTCAATTGCCACCTCTTTGCCCAATTCTCCGGAACCAAGCAGTAAAACGCGGGTGGCATTTTCACGTGTAGCAGTACCAAACATAGTGAATCCTTACATTCAAGCAATAGGTAATAGCGAAAACAGCCAAAATCATACTAAAATTAAGAATAAAAGCAAACGTTTGCCTTTGTGATGAGAGATGAGTGATTTCCTGTTCGTACTGTCGATAGAGTGGTTTGTGTAATACGCAGTAAACGAACTCATATCTGTACAAAATTAAGGCTGAAATAGCAATTAATGTGCAGTAAACAGCATTCGAGAAACTGCGTTAAGAATATGAAGTAATTTCAGTCTAAAGTTTATGTGGGATTGACTAAGAAAAAGACACCTATGGCTATGAAAACTTTCTTACGTTTGCGTTTTATTACTCTACACACGAAAACTGCTCTGTTGTTTTCTGTCGGGTTGGTTGGGATCATTCTTAGCAGCTTATTTATTACTCGCCACTTTTTTTTATATAGTTTGAATGAACTTGAATCAATTGAGATTCATCGAGATAGCAATCAAGCTCAGTCGGTCATTCAAGATCTTTTAGTACAGCAAGAAAAGCGTTCTTATGATTGGGCTTATTGGGATGAAACTTATCTGCTGCTGTTGAATGGCGACACTCAATTTGCTGAGCGCAACTTGTATCCTGATTCCCTCGATACTTTAGGTTTAGACGTTTTGGCTTTCATCACCGAATCTTCGCAATTGGTTGAATACTTATGTCGGGATATTGAACCAGGCACAAACTGTTCGTTAGTGGAACAGTTGATACGCTCACAAGGTGTGAGCGACCATTTAATTCAGATGCATCACACACTTGATGAGGATAAAACTAGCCGCTCTGGCCTCATCCGTGTGGAAAATAGTGTGTGGGTGGTGAGCCTAACTCCGGTGCGTAACAGTGAAGGTACGGCTGATGTTGTGGGGTGGATGCTATGGGGACAGCACTTAACCCGCCGTTTCCCTTCTCAGTATCAGAACCTACTAACCGCTAAAAATGATATTGTAGTTACCGATGCTCCTGTGATTTTACCTGTTAGTCATAATCAAGAAGGTATTGAAAGAGATCAAAATAATATCACGCATTACACATTACTCAGTGATATGACAGGGCAACCTATTGGCTATCTAAAAACCTGTGCTCAGCGGCTTTACTATCAAAAAGGGAACGAAACTTTTTATTATTTGATTTTGACGATCATCATTGCGGCCGGCTTTGTCGCCGTGGCTACTTTTGCTCTGTTTCGCAGCAAGGTAGCCAAACGGTTTGAGAATTTTGAGCGAGGGATCAATCAGCTGATTGAAGAGAGTGCATTCTCTTCACAATCGAATGATAAACAAGATGAGTTTGAACGAATTACCGAACTTGTCCGTTCACTTGCTGCCTCATCCTCCTTGGCGGAAGATAGGCTTAAAGAGACGTTACAGAAATTTGATGCACTCTATCAAAGCCAAAATCTCGGAATGTTGCTGGTGGTTGATCGCTTCATTGTCGATGTGAACCAAGCCTTGTTGGATATGCTTTCTTATTCTAGAGATGAGTTGGTTGGAAAGGTTTTAGATGAGTTTTGTATTATACAAAATGATGTGGTGTGCAGCAGTGAATTACTCTACCAAAATATAGAACAAGGGATGCGTGAATTTGAGGGACATGTTGTTACAAAGGGTCAGCAGCGTTTAGAGTGTCTTATCGAAGCTACATTGATAGAACAACGTGGGCATCGCTCTATCATGCTATCGATTACTGATATCAGCGAGCAAAAGCAGCAAGAGCAGCTTATTTACGACCTTACCCATTGTGACCCAGTGTCAGGTTTACTTAATCGTCCAACGATGATGAGCCAAGTGCAGCCTTTGATTGACAATCCGATCGAATGTGGTGGGTTTTCCGTGCTCTACCTACGGGTTAAAAGACTAAAAGAAATTTCAGAAGTGTACGGACACAGTGCTTACGATATGGCCGTTAAACATTTTTCGGCTACGCTTAGAAACCGTTTCAACACGTCCATAATGGGACGAATTAGTGAATATGAATTTATGGTGTGTGAGTTGGGTAACGGGGCAACCTCTTTTTTGATTCACAGAGGCACTAAGCTTATCGATAGTTACAAGAGGAAGACTGACATTGGCGGCTTGGAACTCGATTTGAGTGTGGAAGGCGCTGTGATTGATTCACAATTGCCGATCGATTCTTTTGAAACTTTGGTTCAAAGTGGTTTTTATGCCATTCAACAAACAGAGAAAGCTGGAGCCAGCCTGGTTGTTTCAGTGACACAAGAATTGTTTGTTCATGCCCAGAAGTCGTTAGCGATCAATCGAGATCTTATCTCAGCCGTGAAAGATGGCCATATTATTGCTTACTATCAGCCGATTGTTCGTGCAGACAGTGCCGAAATCATTGGCTTTGAAGCTCTAGCTCGCTGGAAGCACCCTCAACTTGGTATGGTTTCGCCAGCCGTATTTATCCCTTTGGCTGAGCAACGTAAAGTGATCATTGAATTGGGAGAGCAGATACTAGGCCAAGCTTGCCAATTTATTAACGAACTGCAAACGCAGTCGCAATTTTCGTTGGGTAAACGGCTAAGTATTCACGTCAATCTTTCTAGCCCGCATTTCTACAGTAAAAAATTGGTCGGGTACTTATCAGTATTGATTGAAAAATATCAAATTGAACCGGGACAATTAGTGCTCGAATTGACGGAAAGTATGTTGTTGGGGGCTGAAGAAGAGACGATCAAACGCATGGATGCGATAAAAAAACTCGGTATACAGTTGGCGCTTGATGATTTTGGTACGGGGTATTCCTCGTTTAGTACATTGTGTGATTTTCCATTAGATATAGTGAAGTTAGACCAGTCTTATATTTCCACATTGGAATCCAATGACAAAGCCAAAACCTTGGTGCGCAGTATTATCAATATGTCGCAAGAGCTAGGCTTAACTACCGTGGCTGAAGGGGTTGAAACTGCTTCGCAACTGCGCAAACTCAAAGTCTGGAATATTGATGAGATCCAAGGCTTCTATTTTTACAAGCCGATGAGTAAACAAGATGTGTTCGATAAGTTGTTGGGCGGAAAGGATATGCGGTAAAACCTGCACCATCAAAAGGCAAAAATCCCCATGCGTTGGGGATTTTTCACTAGAGCGCCTAAACCACAAGATAGGAAAGAGGAATGTCTGGGTTAATTACTTCCAAGGTGGCTTGAGTATCGGCTAAATGGCTAATACTGCCATCAGACATCTCAACTAATGCGGCTGCGACAATATTATCAAAGCGTTGGCCATCCATCATTAACTGAACAAGAGCAACTTGCAATGGTGGTAAGCTTGGGTTGAATGCGGCATTTTCAGCATACGCACCGACGTAGGTTTTACCATTCTCAACTTGCAGGGCAACACCACTGAGATTGTTGGTATAGGGTGCGTAACTGCGGTTTAGGCCATTAAGAGCTAAGCCAATGAGTGGGTCATCTTCGGTAGTTGTTTTGCCGTGGTTAGCGTCTGCCATTAGACCAGAATCAACACCTAAATCGGCAGGACCAAATGATTCAGGTAGGTACTCTTGCAGTGACTTCTCATCACGCTGTGGTAGCTGAATGGCAAGCGAGTCTGCGGTCGTAAGCTCATTCATAAACTGACGGCAGTGCCCACAAGGGCTGAAGTTGATGGTAATGTCAGCAACGCCTTGTTCACCTTTCATCCACGCATGGCTGATGGCACATTGCTCGGCGTGTACGGTTTGGCCTAATTGTGCACCGGAAAACTCCATATTCGCGCCAAAGTACAAACGGCCCGATAAACCTCTGACGATGGCTCCCACGTAAAAGTTTGAAAGCGGTACATAAGCATAGGCGGCCGCAAAAGGCAGCAGTGCAACGCGCAATTCCGCATCGTCTAAGCCAGAAAGAGAAAGCAGTTGGTTGAACTGTTCTGGTGATAGGGTTGCGTCAAAATCATCGCACAGCAGAATGGGCGACAAAAATTCTGCAACGGGTTTTGGCGTATCAGCTAGCGCCTGTTCAATACGGCTTTTCATAATGAGTCCTTATCTATGTATTGAGGAATATTCTAGGCGAAGAATGAAATTTTACTGAGATTTAAATCACGTAATGTAATGTAACGTAATTTTGGTTTTCACATTTAGAGTGAGGTCACACATGAAATCGATTACAGTCAGCCTTAGAGTGAGACACGTCTACAATCAAAATCCATGAGTAGACGTATCTTTGATTTCTGTTGGCACTCTATAGCGTGGACAACCACATTGAAAAAGCAAAAAAACTTGGAGCAAGTATCGATGTGATTACGCCGCACACGACTAATGCAAGTGAACTAAATGCTGCGTCACGTGGATCTTTTTCAGCGCAGGTTGCTGTGCCCAGCGCATGAGAGACGGTGCCCATGGTTAAGCCTTTGGCAATTGGATGCGTGATGTTGAGAAGGTTATAGATAGGGTAGGCGAGAATCGCGCCAAACAGCCCTACAATGACCACTAAAACGGCGGCAATGGCTGGCTCTCCACCGAGATTACTGGAAACTTCCATCGCAATCGGTGTGGTAACTGATTTACCCAGTAGGCTGGCGATTAAATGTATATCCGTTTGAAGATAAACAGCAATTAAGCTGGCTGTGAGCATTGACATAGCACTGCCCACCCCGCAGGCGAGGGCAATGATGCGCCAATTTGAGCGGATCTGAGGCAGTTGTTCATAGAGAGGATAAGCCAGCGCCACCACGGCCGGTTGCAACAGAAAGCTCAGCCACTGGTTATCAGCATAGTAACTAGCATAAGGGATGTTAAAAAATAGCAAGATAGGAATGATGATCACAAGGCTGAGCAGTAACGGATTCATTATGGCCGTTTTGCATTTTTTGCTGATCCAACGTGTCAGGAAAAAGACCGCAATCGTGAGCAATAACCACATCACTTATTCCCCTTTTTCAAAAAACGATCCAACCCTAAACCCAGACAAACTAATACGATCAGCGTACCGCCCACCGCGCTGGCAAGAATCGGGATGGCGTTACTCATCAATAAATCAAAATGCTCGATTAATCCGACACTGATAGGGACAAATAAAATGACCATATAACGGATAAAAAGACTGGCACTGGGTTTTACCCATTCGACAGGCACGAGCCCACTTGCCAATAAACTAAACAGAATTAGCATTCCGATAATACTGCCCGGAATGGTGATGCCAAGCCAATGTTGAAGATTGATACCTGCCATTAGGCAAAGGAAAATCAGCCCCATAGAGACCAAATATTTTGCAATGGTATTCACAATAAAAGTCGGTGCCTTGTCGTGCCTAAACTATTTTCGGAAATGGAATCGCAGCGTGTTGGTTTGAAACCTGACAGCGCGAAAACCTCGTACATTAACTCGCGATGTCTTCCACATAACGGTAAACGGATTTTAAAATAGCCATTTTCTTTTCGTCACTGCTGTGGGTGTGAACTAAGTTCTCTAAATTGAGCATGTACTCTTCAAGGTGGCTTTCGAAATAATCACGACAGTGAGTTGCCCAACGTCTTTGCTCTTCGTCACTTAATGTTAATGGGTAATGGCGAGCGCGGTAGCGAAACAGCAAGGGTTCGATGCGCTTATCGCTAAAACTAATGTCTAATGCGGCGAGGTTGACAGGATCAGCTTGGCGAATGATCTCCATCGCCGCTTTGTCGGCCGGAGAGAAGAAACCGTCGTAGAGTTGAGTATCGACATCGTCACTGTGCTTATATTCTCGCTCAATTGTGTAGAGGCCAATCAGCTTTTCTCTGATCTCAGGGTACTGCTTGATGAGCGCTAAGTGTTCAAGGCACAGGTTTCTATCGACCCCGATATGGTCTGCATTTTCGGCCGTTAATGTTTTGGCCGGCGCAAGGATAGGGCATTTATTGAGATGCACTAATTTGATGGGCACTGGCAATTCATCTTCTGCCAACTCTTCGCGTTTGGTATATAGACGTTGATGCAGTTCTTCGCTGCTTAAATCGATCAGGGGTTGAGGGTTTTTGGCAAGGTCCACCACAATAACCGCATTTTGATTGGTGGGATGCCAAGCAATCGGCACGATCCAACTGGTATATTGGCATTCTCGGCCTAACATACCCGATACGTGCATTAAAGGTGTCATGTTGACGATATCAATCAGATCATTGAGTTTGCGTTTATGGCGCATGTTAAAAAAGTAATCAAACAACTTGGGTTGGGCGGCTTTTACTTTTTTGGCCAGCTCAATGGTGGCGATAACATCGGCCATAGCATCGTGGGCATTCGCGTGTTCGATGCCATTGGCAACTGAGAGATGCTCCAACTTAAAACTGGTAAAGCCTTCGTCATTTTCGGGCCAGTTGATGCCTTCTGGGCGTAGTGCATGGCAGGCGCGCATCACATCAAGTAAATCCCAGCGTGAATTGCCGTTTTGCCAGCTCCAAGCATACGGATCAATGAAATTACGATAGCAAGTATAACGCGTTACTTCATCATCAAAACGAATACTGTTGTAACCAAGGCTGGTGGTGTTGGGTGTGGCGAGTTGTTGATGAATTTTGGCGATAAATTCAGGCTCTGGCAAGCCTTGGGCTACCGCTTTTTGTGGAGTGATACCCGTAATAAGCGCCGCTTCTGGAGAAGGCAAATAGTCCGCTGGTGGTTGGCAATAGATGACCAGTGGTTCGCTAATAATATTAAAATCCATATCGGTGCGAACGCCCGCAAATTGGCTCGGACGATCTTTCGCAGGGTTGACTCCCCACGTCTCATAGTCGAGGAAAAAGAAAGTAGGCGGGTGCTCTTGTCGCATTCGATAGTATCCAGTCGCTGAAATTTAAGGTTTATTAGACCATTGCCTGTGTGACATAGCAATGTGCGAAGCATGCTCTGATGAGGATTTGAAATGAAAAAGCCGGCGCATTGGCACCGGCTTGGAGAAAAACGAGAACGTTCGATACTTTCTAGGCTTGCTGTTCTTGAACTTGTACCTGTTTACCGTTCAGTAAGCGGCTGGTAATGGTACCTGCCGTCATTGAGCCTGAAACGTTCAACGCGGTGCGGGCCATATCAATCAACGGTTCAATGGAGATAAGCAGTGCTGCAATCGTCACTGGTAGGCCCATCGCTGGTAGCACGATTAAGGCTGCAAAAGTGGCACCGCCACCGACGCCGGCAATACCAAATGAGCTGATTGCGATAATAGCCACTAGCGACAAAATAAAGTGCACGTCCATTGGATTAATACCGACGGTAGGAGCAACCATCACAGCGAGCATGGCTGGGTAAATACCAGCGCAGCCGTTTTGACCAATAGTGGCACCGAATGAAGCCGATAGGTTGGCAATTGCTGGTGGTACGTTCAGCTTAGTGATTTGCGCTTCTACATTCAGAGGAATGGTTGCCGCTGAGCTACGTGAGGTAAACGCGAAGGTCAACACTGGCCAAATTTTTTGGAAATACTCTTTAGGGCTAACGCCTACAAAAGAAACCAATATACCGTGCACCACAAACATCAATGCAATGGCGACATAAGAGGCGACAATAAAACCGAGCAAACTCAGAATATCGCCCGTACTTGATGTCGCGACAACTTTCGCCATCAACGCCGCAATACCATAAGGGGTTAGTGCCATCACCATTTTCACGAGGCGCATCACAATCGACTGTATCGCTTCGACAAAGGTGCGGATTGGCGTTTCTAGCTCGGCTTTCTCTGACATTACTTTACGCGCCGCAATACCCGTTAGTACGCCAAAAATAACCACAGCGATGATCGAGGTTGAGCGAGCACTGGTTAAGTCGGCAAAAGGATTGGTCGGAATAAAGCTTAATAACATTTGAGGAATAGTTAAATCACTCACAGTAGCGGCGCGGCTTTCTAGTACAGCAATACGCGCCGTTTCACGGCTGCCTTCAACGAGGCCGTCAGCTGTTAAACCAAAAGCTTGGGTGACAAAAATACCGATCAATGCCGAGACTGCGGTCGTCAGCAGTAAGATAGAAATGGTCAGGCCAGAGATTTTACCGAGCGAGCCACCTTTATCGAGCTTCACAACCGCAGCGATCATCGACACCAGCACCAAAGGCATAATCACCATTTTTAGCAAACCAACATAGCCGTTACCGACGACGTTGACCCAGCCTAATGTTTCCTTGATGGCCACATGTCCTTCACCAAGAACCACTTGTAGAGCAAGGCCAAATGCGCTGCCTAGGATTAACCCAAGTAGCACTAAGCGTGAAAGAGTGTGAGATTTTTTCTGCTGTCCGAAGAGAAAAAACAGAATGCCAATAAATACTGCGAGTGCGGCAATGGCTGCAACTGACATGATGCGACACCTTAAAAGTTGTGTACCCATGATTACGTTGATCGCCGATGAGCGATGTAGTCGATAATGCTAGGTAAAAGGGGAATAAAAGCGATGAAACGCAACCATATCTTTTAACGTAGGTTAATCCAAAGACAAAATCAGCATGATTTAGAACAAATGGTTATCAATCTTTCTATTGTGCTGGTAAATGAACCGATCGGTGAGTTATTTAAGCAAGTCATTGATACTTCTTGAGCAAGGCAAGCATGTCGCTAGAGTGCAAAATATCTATGGCGTGTGGTTGTATCTGAAAGAGGCAATAGAGCATAGCGCTTGCAACATCTTGCGCGGAAATGGGGATAAAATTGCGTAAGCGCCCTAGTAGCAGAGGGTGCAATAGAGTCAGAATCACTCGTACCCATTTTTCATCCGTTCGCTTGTTTTTCCGAATGCCAGTTAGAGGCCCAGGCCTGACGAAGGTCACTTGTTCAAAACCCATTCGGCGAATGGTTTCTTCCATTCTCCCTTTGCATTGTAAGTAATGAGATCGAGAGCGAGCTTTGGCACCTAAGCTCGAAACGATGGCAATGCGCTTGACACCCAATGTCTTCATTGTTTGAGCAACTTGACAAACCAACTCATAGTCTACTTTCTCCAGCCCCTGCTTTGAACCCGCTTGCTTACGGGTAGTCCCTAGTGCGATGAGACCAAGCTGGGGAGGGACAAAACTTTCATCCCAGTGCGTGATTTGCAACTGCGGATGAATGATTTCTTGCAACTTTGGGTGTTGGATTTCGGTGCTTTTTCTGACTAAAGAATAGATTTGAGAGACGGCTTGCTCTTCTAGCATGATGGCTAAAGCATGCTGCCCAACGAGACCGGAAGCGCCAGCAATAATCACAGTTTTGTGTCGCTTATCCATCGTTTTCTCCTTTTTACCTTGCAGTGATTGTATGCAGTGCTGCTTACTTATGGCAGTTTATTCTTTCGCTTTCATCGTATTCAACCATTTATAAGCACCTATTTTAGAAATAACGCTTTAGTGACATTGCATCTTTATCGCTATTAACTAAATTTTTAGTGTAGGTAACTAAAAGAAATGAGCTGCTGTCAAATACAGAGATAAGGCGTAATAACAATGAAAATAAAATCTAAACTGTTGCTCAGCTTGATTTCGGCGACCATTATCCCTGTTGCTATTGTTTCAACGGTAATGGTGACGAATTTACGTTCACAAGCCGTTAGTGATTTTATTGAACAAAGTCATGGAGAAATGAGTCAGGTTGATAATGCTATCGCCATCTATTTTTCTGGCATTGAACAAAATGTGAAAATGTTAGCCAACTCACCCGCGTTGCAAAAAGTGGACAGTTCCATTACCCGTTATATCGACAAAATAGCTGAACCGATGACCCCAGATAGCAATGGAATGGTGGAGCGTGGAATTTATGAAGCGCTTTACCTTATGGGTGAGGCGCACAAAGGTTATTCGTACGTTTACATGGGAACCAAAGAGGGCGGATATATACAATGGCCGACGGGTAAGGCGTCAGACAATTATGATCCTAGAGCTCGCCCGTGGTACAAAACGGCGATGTCTAGCCCAGGCGAGATAAAACGCACTCAAGCCTATTATTGGGAGCCTGATGACGCCACGATTGTGAGCAATGTTTTGTCCTTTAATGCTGCTGGTACCCAAAATGCTGGGGTGGTTGCGATTGATGTTTCGCTAAAAACACTGACGGATATCGTGAAGAAGATAAAACTAGGCGAAACCGGATACATTATGATGGTTGAGGATAGCGGTAACGTCTTGGTGGATGCTAAGTACCCAGAGAACAATTTTCAACCCCTTGACTCCTTAGCTGCTGCATACAAAACGATAGGTCAAACATCCTCTGGTTTTATCAATATCGAAATTGGCGGTGTGGAATATATGGCTAATGTCATGAATTCCGAAAAGTTAGGTTGGAAGTTCGTTGGCCTGATTACTACCGAAGAAGTTATGGCAGAAAGCAATAGCTTGATCAAATACATTTTAGCGATTGTTTTTGTGTTGACAGTGATTTTCATCATTGGCGCACTTTTTTTAGCGGGGTTGATCGCCAAGCCGCTTAGTTTAGTTTCAAACGGCTTACAAGAGATAGCTGAAGGTGAAGGTGATTTAACCAAGGAATTGATCATTCGTTCGAACGATGAAACGGGTCAATTGGCTGTGTATTTCAACGCATTTTTGAAAGCCATTCGATTACTTGTACAGCAAATAGGCCATGCAGGAGAACAGATGGGGGAATCGGCGCAAAGAGCGGCAACAATATCGGAAGACTTGTCAGCCGTTTCTCAACGACAGAAACAAGCGGTTGAGATGGTATCAACGGCGTTTAATGAAATGGTGTCTACTGCCAATGAAGTAGCAACGCTATGCAGCTCGGCAGCCCAGGCTGCTGATGACAGTCAGCAATTAGTGAGTCAAGGCCAGCAAAATATCCACACCGCGGTTTCTAGTGTCAATCAGTTAGCTGATTATATTTCAACGTCTTCAACCACGATTCAAGAGTTAGAAAATGATAGCCAAGGTATTACTGCAATTTTAGATACCATTCGCGGCATTGCTGAACAGACCAACCTGTTGGCTTTAAACGCTGCGATTGAAGCGGCTCGTGCAGGGGAGCAGGGAAGAGGTTTTGCTGTTGTTGCGGATGAGGTTCGTGCGCTCGCAAAACGTACGCAAGATTCAACCGAAGAAATCAACGGCTTAGTGGTACGTTTGCAAAATAGGACCAAAGAAGTCGCAGAACAGATGACCGTGAGTTTAAATGCGTCACGGAAAACCGTGACAACGACTGAGTCGGTCAACGATAGCTTTACTGGCATCTATCAGTCAGTATTGTCGATTCACGATATGAATACTCAAATCGCAACGGCTGCCGAAGAGCAGCACCTAGTCGCAGAAGAAATTAATCGTAATATTCATCAAGTACAAGAAGATACTCAGAAAGTTGATGATGTATCGAGCCGAGCTCTACTTAACTCACAAAATCTCGCGAGTTCAGCTGATGATCTGAATAATTTAGTGAGTAAGTTTAAGACCCAGTAATTTCTGGGGAGATTTTTTATACCTAACCCATTTGAAGGAGAGAAAGTTAACCACTGACTTGTTGTTTCCATAAACGTGCGTAAAGTCCTGCGCGTGCGAGCAACGCTTCGTGAGTACCTTGCTCGGCCACTTGCCCATCTTCGATGACGATAATGTTATCGGCATGACGAATCGTCGATAACCGATGTGCAATACTGATCACCGTTCGATCATGGCAAATGGTTTCCATATTGCTCATGATGGCCGCCTCTGACTGATAATCGAGCGCTGAAGTCGCTTCATCAAGCAGTAAGATTTTTGGGTTAACTAACAATGCGCGAGCCAGTGCAATGCGTTGACGTTGCCCGCCAGATAAGTTGGCACCTCTTTCTCCTACTTGTTGTTCAAACCCTTGTGGCAGCGCCTCAATAAAGCTTAATGCACCAGCAAGCTTTGCAACGTTTATCAGCTCTGCATCGCTTGCATCGGGTTTACAAAGACGAATATTGTCGGCAACGCTGCCTGCAAATAGCATGCTTTCTTGCAGCACCACACTCATGCTGCGCCTTAACGAGACCGGATCTGCAATGGCGAGATCCATACCATCGACCAAGACTTGCCCATGCAAAGGTACATAAAGACGCTGTAGCAGTTTCGTTAATGTACTTTTGCCAGATCCGGAAGGCCCAGTAATACCAATAAATTGCCCCGGAGCGATGGTCAACGAGAGATTCGCTAAGACTTCCGGTGCATCGATATGATAACGGAAGCGAACATTTTTAAACTCAATGCCTCCTTGAACAGAAGGGATGGAAGCAAGGCCATCTTTACTATTTTCAGCCGGTTCGTTAAGAATGTCGCCTACGCGACGCAAGGCTACTAAGGTGTGCTGGAAATCTTGCCACACTTGCGCAAGTCGCAAAACGGGTTGAGTAACATGCCCTGCTAGCATATTGAAGGCGACCAATTCACCGGGGGTGAGCTGCCCATTGAGCACTAAATTGACTCCCCACCAAAGTAAAATGGCAGCGGCTATTTTCTGCACTAAGGCAATCAATTGCCCAGCAATTAAACTGGCTTTTTGGGCTGAAAACGCGCATTCAATTTGTCGACTGAGTATTTGCTGCCACCGTTCTAAAAATCGAGCTTCCGTTGCGGTTGTCTTGATTGTTTCTATACCCGTTATAGATTCAGTCAGGAAGGTGGTTGTCTCTGCTTCTGCGTCATACTCTGTCGTTACCTTGTGACGAACCCAAGGTCCAATACCTAACCACAGCAGAAAATAAATCACTAATGAACCGATAATCAGCCCGGTGAGCGCTGGCGCATAATGAAACATCACACCAATAAAGAGGGTGATAAAAATGAGATCCAAGAGCAGCATTAAGGTTGAGCCCGTCAAAAACTGACGTATTTGCCCCATTTCCCGTACGCGGGCGATGATTTGCCCCGTTTGACGCTGCTTGAAATAACTTAATGGAAGATTAATCAAATGCCGATACAATCGCCCCGATAGCTCTGCATTGACTTGACTAGAAAGATGACCAAAAACCGTATTGCGCAAATAACTGTAAAGAGGTTCAGCAATGGCTAGCGCAAGCATAGCCAGCGCTAAAACGTGCAAACTCGACAAACTTCGCCCCACAAGAACCTTATCAATAACGGTTTCAAAAAGTTTGGGACCAAACAGGGCAAACAGTTGCAGCACAATCGAATACAGAAACACATCACGTAGCTGTTTTGACTGACGAAGTACCGAAGGCATAAACCAGCGGAGGCCAAAAGCGACATCGCTTGGCTCTATACTCTGCTCAATCAGTAATAAGACCTCATAACAGGAACTTGACGATCCTTGCGCCAACGGAAACTCGAAATAGCGCTGTTTAATGGGATCGTACAAGGTCCAACCATACTCGTTTAGCGCATGAATGACATGCCATTGCTGACGGATTTTGACCAATGCAGGTAGCGGGATCGGCTCGCTTCCTCTGACGGTGATCATTCGGCTTTTCAGACCAATAGATTGAGCGGCTCGCTGAATGTCGAGAGCACTGAGCTCATTTTCGGCAACGCCTAGTGTATGAATCAGTTGTGATGGCGTGACTTTCTTATCAAATGAAAGGCTGGCAAACGAGAGGGCCGCTAATGCGCCATGGCTTTCTTGATCATGAACCGTTGATACGGTGTTGGTTAAGGTATCCACTCTATTTTTCTCGCAATGCTTCAGCTTGATATTCTCGGATTGGGCTGAGTAGATAATCGATGATCCGACGTTGGTCGGTTTTAATCTCAGCCACGACAGACATACCGGGTAATAAGGCAACAGAGGCACCATCGACCTCAATTGTGTGGTTTAACAATTGCACTTGAGCGGGAAAAACCAACCCAAGTTGCTCATCCATTGTCGAGTCTCTAGAGACGTGGACCAATGTTGCCGACAAGGTGCCGTAACGCGTATAGGGAAAGGCATCAATTTTCAACGTCACGGGTTGGCCAGCATAAATAAAGCCAATGTCTTTATTGAGAATTTTAACTTCGGCGACTTGTACCGAATCGTCAGGCACAATAATCATCAAATTTTGTGCTGGTTGTAAGACCGCTCCAAGGGTGTGAACACTCAATTGCTGTACAGTGCCAGTGACAGGAGAGCGAACCACTTGTAATCCTTCATGTTCGCGTACTTTGTCCAGTTCATGTTGCAGCGCTGAGAGTTGTAGGTGTGCTTGCTGACTTTTGTCTTGCCACTCTCTGGCTTTTTGCGCACGCAGCGCTTTTAAACGCTCTTCTAGGTTGAGATATTGCTTTTGCAGCACGTGCTGTTGTGATGTTTGCTGGGCTAACGCTCGTTCGGATTCTAATAACTCTTTTTCCTGCTCCAGATACTGCACTTGACCGATCAAACGCTGTTGCTTGAGCTTTTTTTGAGCATCAAGGCGCTGAGTAATATTACTCACTAACTGTTTTAAGCCTCTGATGTCGACTTCAAGTGAGGACTGGGAAGCAAGATTGACCTGCATTTCAGCACGCAAGTTTTCCAACACCGATGTGAATTCGTTCTTTTCAGTATCAAAGCTGTCGATGACCTCTTGCTGCGCCGAAGGTGCCAATGCCAAATACAGGGGATGTTGAGCTAGATCAGCCTTACCACGCAAAGCTTGATACTTGAGAAATTCATGGGTTTGATAGCGTATTTGATGACGCAAACGTTCAATATCTTGGCTAACGCCTAACGTGTCCAGAGTCAGTAAGGGCATCCCTTTTTCGACACGTTCGCCGTCTGCTATATGGATTTGTGCTACTCGGCTTTGTTCGTAAGACTGAATCACTTGCGAGCGCCCAGGGACTAACAGCCGCCCGTTTGCGGTCGCTTGGATATCCAATTTCCCCCAATAGGTCCAAAGTAAGGTGAGCAGTAACCCTACACTTAGAGTGATGGCGGTGATGCGAGCAAACGGAGAGGGCGGGCTCTGCTGTAGAGCAAGATGGCCGGGTAAAAACTCAAAGTAGCCGTTCGTTTTCGAGCGCTTAGAGCGAAGCTTCTTTAACTGAGAGATCATACTTGCTCATCCTCTTGTTTTAATGCTTGTTGCAGTTGCCACAACTGGAAATATTTGCCTTGCTCTGCGAGAAGTTGTAGATGCGTGCCTTGCTCTGCAATCTCGCCTTTTTCCAGTACGATAATCCGGTCACACTCTCTTACCGTAGAGAGGCGGTGTGCGATGGTGATAATGGTACGCCCGGCGGCAATTTGCTCCATATTGGTTTGAATGATGGCTTGTGATTCATCATCTAAAGCGCTGGTGGCTTCATCAAGAATCAAAATCTTAGGGTCTGCAAGCAGTGTGCGGGCAATGGCTAAACGTTGTCGTTGTCCGCCTGAAAGTGACTGCCCCCCTTCAGCTAAAATCGTGTCGTAACCCAGTGGCAGCTTTAAAATAAACTCATGAGCGCCCGCTAATTTTGCTGCTCGCACAATCTCATCCAAGTTGGCTTGTGGCTTTGAATGGGCAATGTTGTCACTAACACTTTTACTAAAGAGAAAGTTCTCTTGTGATACCACCCCCAACTGGCGACGCAATTCATGAACACCGATCTGTTTGAGTGAGGTGTTATCGAACATGATTTGGCCTGATTCAGGGCTGTACAGCTTGAGTAAAAGCCGAGCCAAGGTGCTTTTTCCCGACCCCGAGCCACCGACCACACCAATTTTCTCACCCGCTTGGATATTGAGTGAAAGCTGATTGATGGTCAGCGGTAAATCGGGTTGATAACGGAAACTCACCTGATTGAGAGTGATCGCACCTTGCAGTTGTAGGGGATTGCTGGCTTGCTGCTGCTCGGTGGGCAAATTGAGTAGGTCGGAAAGTTTATCGACTGCAATTTGCGCTTGTATAAATTGTCCCCACAGCTCGACGAGCCGGGCAAGAGTTTGTGCAACATGACTGGCGAGCATGTTAAAAGCGATCAGTTGACCTATGGTCATTTGTAACGCGAGCACTTCGGATGCACCAATCCATAATAGAAAGACGCTCGTTATTTTTTGGATGAACTGTACTGCGTGGCTAGAGCGGTTATTCCACTGCTGAACCACATAGTTGCTCGATATCATCTGTTCGGTTTGAGTATCCCAACGTCGAATAAAGCGAGGTTCAGTCGCTAAGCTTTTAATGGTATCACTCCCCGCGACGGTTTCAGTTAGAAACGAAGTGTTGTGCGCCATATGGGTAAATTGTTGTTCAATCGCTTGTTGCAGCCTTGGGGTTAGCCACCAAGCCAAAAAGAGATAACACGGCAGTGTGGCCAATACCAATAAGGTTAGCCCGCCAGAAAGTAAGCTCATCACATAGAAAAAGATCACGAGAAAAACGAGATCAATCGTGAGGGTAAACATTGAACCTGTGATGAACTCGCGTATGGTATCGAGCTCTCTTACTCGAGTCACAATCGCCCCAACTTGCCTTGATTTGAAAAACAGCAGCGGCAAACCAAACAGATGGTGAACCAATTTAATGCCAAGCTTAATATCAATGCGGTTAGCGGTATGAGCATATTGATATTCGCGTAAACCGCGTAGCAATACCTCAGCTATTCCAGAAATAACTAAGACGAACACTAAAACATCGAGTGTCGAGTGGGCTTGATGCACTAATACTTTGTCCATCACGACTTGGAAGAATAGCGGTGTAATAAGTGCAATAACTTGCAGTACGAAAGAGAATAAAACAATCTCAGCGATTAAATGTTTATGTTGCGATAATTCAGGTAAGAACCAACGAATATCAAAAGAGGATTGCTTTTTTTTGATATCTAGCGTTTTTCCATTCCAATTCTGTTTTAAATAGCTTGTATCTACTACTTTTGGGGTATCTGAATTACATGGATGAATTAAACATTTATCCTGTTCAACTTTAGCTAAAATAAATGGGTGATTATTTTTGTTAAATAAAATAATCGGTTTCTTTATTTTAGTAATTTCAGTAAAAGACTTCACTTTATTAGCAGTGACTAAATAATTTCTTCCTTTTAAATCTTTTATTATTGAATCAATTGCATTGGATGGCGTTTCATTAGAGATATCTAATTTTATCTCACGAATTCCGATCAGCGGTAAGTAGACTGATAAGCAATGTAGCATGGCTTTTTTTTCATTTAAATCAGTCATATATTTGATTCTTCAAGGGCCAGAAAAAGAAAGGGGGCGGATCATATCATTAATATCAATAGATGCTCAAATATTATCTGGTCTGATTAGTTAATTGCGGTTTTTAAAGGTTTTAATTATCAGTTGCTTGTATTCGGTAATATTTTGGTTTTGTTAATTTATTCATGACTTAGCGTTATTGTATGGTTGCATACCATTGAAATGCTGTATAACATTAAAAATCATTTTTGGGTTATCGCTACTTTTTTATAAGTGGCTTTAATCTTTTTTTATTTTCTTTTTAAATTATTAGGTGAGTTATTTATG
>NZ_CAWNMR010000015.1:0-52321 GCF_963875615.1 Vibrio sp. V09_P4A23P171 | reverse complement strand
TTGCTATTTTGTCATTAACTTACTGATTTTTTATATCAAAAATAAATTTAAAAAAACAAAAAATAGTTTGAGTTAAAATGGTTGTGTGTGGATGACAGGCCAGAGAAATTTGGGTCCATCGGTGTGCAGATTTGAAAATGGCGACGAATAAATCGACAACGTGTCTGATGAAAGAGGTAGAGAGTGAGAAAAATAAATGAGCAACCGATTGTGCGGCAATTATTGCAGCTATTCTTGTTCCTGATAGTGCTAACGTCTTTCCCAACACTGGCACAGGAAGAGCCCTATTCTGAATCACCAATACTGGATCGTCCTTTGGTTGAGCGCTACATATTGGATGAGCTGAAAGCGTTAAGACAAGATCAACAAGATCTTGAACGGCGGCTCACGATTCAAATTACCGACAGAGAACTGTCCGTTGCAGACAAGTCATTGAATTACTCGAATGTGACGGTGACCTATTTTTTCTATGTCATCGCTGGTGTTGCCTCATTAGTTGCATTAATTGGTTGGCAGTCACTTAAAGAAGTGAAGCACAACACGCGTGAGCTGGCCGATAAACGGCTAAATCAAATTGCGCAGGAATATGAGAAAAAATTCCTCGCCTTGGAGCGAGATCTTAAGCGCAAAACACGCATCATTACCGAAAACAACCGTGAAATTGAAATTATTAATGAAATCCATAACTTATGGTTGAGAGCGCAAAGTGTCCAAACACCAGAGCAGCGTATTGAAGTGTATGACGAAATTTTAAAAATCCGTCCCGGAGATTTGGAAGCGTTGACATACAAAGCAGATGCTGCGATGGAAATTCGGGAATACTACTGGGCACTGAGCCTATGTAATCGCGTGCTAGAGTTAGATGATGCTAATGCGCCAGCCTTGTACCAACGAGCATGTGCGTATGCGCGTATCGGAGCCGAAGAACAAGCGATTGAGGATTTACAAAGAGCCACGGAAATTAGCGCTTCATTGCGAGATTTAATTGCAGAAGAAGCTGATTTAGAAGGGCTACACGGCAATAAGAAGTTTGACGAGCTGATCAGTGGCAACGTTTGATTTTGTATTAAATTTCATCCACTTTTTATAGCGAACTGGTGATAATCAAACGTAATCTTAACGACAAATTATTATCATTAGACACACATACGCTTTTAACCGTTAATGCGCCTGACGTTACAGGCGTCAAGTCGTGATATCAGACTTTCTGATTCACTTTTTACTCTCTGTTTTTGTGAGATTAGATGTGGAACAACCATCCAAATTAGATCGCGTTCGCGCTGACTACAATGTTCATTATTGGAGCCAAGGCTTCTTCGGTATTGACAATCAAGGCGAAGTTTATGTTTCGCCGCGCCATGATAAGGCGCACCAAACCCCCTTGAGTTCGATCGTAAAGCAGCTTGAAGCGCGTGATTTAAATTTGCCTGTGCTTGTACGTTTTCCGCAGATCCTGCATCAACGCGTACATAACATTTGTGACGCCTTTAATCAGGCGATTGAAGAATACCAATATCCAAACAACTACCTGTTGGTCTACCCAATCAAAGTGAACCAACAAAAAGAAGTGGTAGATGAGATTTTAGCCAGCCAAGCGCAGCTAGAGACTAAACAGCTTGGATTGGAAGCGGGCAGTAAGCCAGAATTATTGGCGGTATTGGCTTTAGCCCAACAAGCAAGTTCAGTGATTGTATGTAACGGCTACAAAGACAGAGAGTACATTCGTCTGGCCCTGATTGGTGAAAAGCTTGGCCATAAAGTATTCATCGTTTTGGAAAAATTGTCTGAGCTGGATCTCGTGCTGAAAGAAGCGAAAAGCCTAGGCGTGAAACCACGTTTAGGGCTCCGTATTCGTTTAGCTTCTCAAGGCGCGGGGAAATGGCAGGCGAGTGGTGGTGAAAAATCGAAGTTTGGGCTCTCTGCATCTCAAGTGTTGACCGTTATCGAACGCCTTAAAAAAGAGCAGCAACTAGAAGCGTTGCAACTGGTGCATTTCCACTTAGGTTCGCAAATGGCGAATATTCGTGATGTGCGTAATGGCGTGAACGAAGCGGCGCGTTTTTACTGCGAGCTGCGTGATATTGGTGCGGAGATTGACTTCTTCGATGTGGGTGGCGGTTTAGCGGTGGACTACGACGGTACACGCAGTCAATCATCCAACTCGATGAACTATGGTTTAGCTGAATATGCACGCAATATCGTAAGCACGGTGAGCGATGTGTGCCAGTTATATAGTCAGCCAAGGCCAGTCATTATTTCTGAATCAGGCCGCTCGATTACCGCGCACCACGCCGTACTTATCACTAATGTTATTGGTACAGAAGCGTATTACCCAGAAGAGATTCCAGAAGTCGGTGAAGAAGCTCCGGTATTGCTACAAAACATGTGGCGTAACTGGCAAAGCTTAAGTGAAGGCTCTGATGCGCGTGCACTGATTGAAATTTACAACGATACACAAAGCGATCTGTCGGAAGCGCACAACCAGTTTTCGACTGGCGTTATTAACCTTCAGCACCGTGCTTGGGCTGAACAGCTATCGCTGCGCATTTATCACGAACTGACACTGCAAATGAGCACCAAAAACCGCTTCCATCGTCCTATTTTGGATGAACTGAATGAGCGTTTGGCGGATAAGTTTTTTGTTAACTTTTCACTGTTTCAATCATTGCCAGATGCGTGGGGAATCGATCAAGTTTTCCCTGTGTTGCCATTGTCTGGCCTTGAAAAAGTGGAAGATCGCCGCGCCGTGATGCTGGATATCACTTGTGATTCTGATGGTGCAATCGAGCAGTACGTCGAGGGGCAAGGTATTGAAACGACGCTGCCAGTGCCAGCATGGAATGCCGATGAACCGTATTTGATGGGATTCTTCCTTGTAGGGGCCTATCAAGAGATCTTAGGCGATATGCATAACCTATTTGGCGACACACACAGCGTGGTGGTGAACATGGCAGAGAATGGCGAAACTGAAATCGTATCGATCAACGAAGGAGACACGGTTGAAGATATGATGCGCTATGTTCATATTGATGTGGATGCCATCCGTAAAAACTACCGCGAATTAGTTAGCCAGCGTGTGGCGGTTGAAGAACAAGAAAATGTATTGCAAGAGCTTGAGCAAGGCTTGAGCGGTTATACCTATCTAGAGGATTTCTAAATGAATGATTTGTTTACTAAAACTGATTATTCCCTGTATTCCAATGCGATGACGTTTGTACGTCGTCCTTATGTTAAAGACCCAGTAAGTGCAGATGCCGATGTCGTGGTACTGGGCGTACCTTTGGATATGGCTACATCAGGTCGCCCGGGGGCGAGAATGGGTCCAGATGCGATTCGTCGTGCTTCAGTGAACCTTGCATGGGAAGGTAAAAAGTTTCCTTGGAACTTTAACTTGTTCCAAGATACCAAAGTGATCGACGCGGGTGATTTGGTGTTTGATTGTGGTGACGCTGAAGATTTCACTTATCGCTTAGAAGCGGCGACTAGCGAAATTCTAAAAAGTGGCAAAACCATGCTTGCTTTAGGTGGTGACCACTTTATCACGCTGCCTATATTGCGCGCTTATGCCAAATATTATGGCGAAATGGCATTGATTCACTTTGATGCTCATACTGACACCTATGCCAATGGCAGCGCTTATGATCACGGCACTATGTTCTATCATGCGCCGAAGGAAGGGTTAATCTCAGCCAAGCATTCTGTGCAAGTGGGTATTCGTACCGAATACAAGCATGAAGGCCACGGTTTTAATGTCATCAATGCGATGCAAGCGAATGATATGTCAGTGGAAGAGATCGTCGCTAATATTCGTCAAACTATTGGTGATAAACCCGTATACCTGACGTTTGATATTGACTGCTTAGATCCCGCTTTTGCTCCTGGAACGGGTACGCCAGTATGTGGTGGATTGAATTCCGATAAAGTGCTGAAAATCATTCGTGCATTGGCCGGTATTAATTTGGTGGGAATGGATGTTGTTGAAGTTTCTCCTCCGTACGATCAAAGTGAGCTAACGGCTTTGGCTGGTGCGACAATTGCTCTAGAGCTGCTTTACGTTTGGGCTTCTAAGCCAAATGTGGCGTCATAAAAAATAAGTCAGCGCGCAGCATCACCACTGCGCGTTTTTCTTAACCATCATCTCAACGTATTTCCATTAAAAATCATCATCTTGTCTTTCAATGTAAAATTCACTTTGCGCACTCAATAATAAATATTAATGACATAACTTGCATAAGTGTTCGCCGTGTACCAATTTTATTAGGTTGGCTAGGTGTCACATTGATCTACCATTCATATTAATAATATGATCAAGTTTCACCTTAATCTTTCTAGCTGTTACACGGTGAGGGTGAATCTATGACTTTAGGTTTTAAAAGCAGAATATATGTGAGCGTAGCACTGCTCGTTGCGATTTCTTTAATCGTTTTGGGCACCATCAACATGCTGTCGTTAAAAGAGAAGATGATTACCTCTTTAACCACAGAAACTCAAAACAAGCTCAACTATCACGTTTCTGAACTCGAATCTTGGGTGAAAACACGTTATCAAGCCGTAGTTAAAGGTTCACAACATTTCCGATCTGCTCTTTCTGATCAAGAGAATGTCAACTTGGTTCGATTGTTAGCTGAGAGTGCACAAATTTCAAATGTCATTATGGCGTATGACGATGGCCGTGCCTATATGTCGTTTGACAAAGACAACGGAGTTGTTACAGGTCAACAAAATTTCACCAGTAGGGATTGGTATCAGCAAGCAAAAACCTCTCGAACTGCTCAGGTAACTGAAATTTATGAAGATAAAATCACCGGTAAACAGGTTATTAGTGTAGTTATGCCTGTCTACCAACAAAGCCGTTTCATTGGTGTTTTGCTGGGAGATATCCAACTGGATGAGGTTATTGTCCAAGTCAGTAATATGCGCTTTGCCGGCGGTGCAGCGACACTAACCGACAAGAATGCTGTCTTTTTTGCTAGTGATGATCCTAGTGATATTGGACGAACGCCCTCGCAAGTCAGCCCTAATTTCCTCGAAATGGAGAAACTTTTTAGCCAGCAGGATGCTGGTCACTTGTCATTTCCTTATTTAGGCATTGAATTTGATGGTTATTTCAAGCGCGTTAACCTAACCGATAACATGTACTGGACCATGATGGTGTTCGTCGACAAAGGTACGGCGTTAGCTAATGTGTATGAAGCGCAAAGTAGCGCTATTTACACTGGGGTGATTTTGCTCATTATCAGCGTCGCGGCAATCTTCGTCATTCTTAATTATATCTACAAGCCTTTGCTACGCCTGAAAAAAGCGGTACTTGATCTTTCGAAAGGCTCTGGTGATTTGACACGCCGCTTGGAGGTGAATGGTGATGATGACTTAGCGCAGATAAGCCAAGGCTTCAATTTATTCTCAGAAAATCTACAAAAAATGATGTTGCAAATATCTGATGCCAGTCAAAACATCTCCTCTAATATTGAGCAGTTAGGTCAAACGGCAAAGGAAAATGAGCGGATGCTGCTTTCGCACTCATCTGAAACAGAGCAAGTGGTGACGGCCATTACTGAAATGAGTGAAAGTGCACGTACTGTGGCAGAGAGCGTCACGCAATCGAATCACATTACTGACTCGGCGAGCAAAGAGGCCAAACAATCGATTATTATTGTGAATAATGCGGTTGAAACGGTCAGCTCATTGGTGAGTGATGTTGAACAGATGTCTGAGCGCATTGCCAATATGAACAAAGATGCGATCAAGATCAGCGAAGTATTGACCGTGATTGGTGCTATTTCAGAGCAAACGAACTTGCTTGCGTTGAATGCGGCGATCGAAGCGGCGCGTGCGGGTGAGCAAGGCCGTGGGTTTGCGGTGGTTGCAGATGAAGTTCGTGCTTTAGCGGCAAGAACGCAAAACAGCACTACTGAAATATCAGATATGCTGGCCAAGCTACTTGAAGGGACTGATAGCGTTGTAGCCGCAATGGACAAAACTAAAAACCAATGTCAAACCACAGCAGATAAAACGTCTGAAGTTTCTGGCAGTTTAAACATCATGAGTACTTCCGTTTCCGAAATTGATGATTTGAGTACGCAGATTGCTGCTGCGACCGAACAGCAAAGTACAGTCGCAGAAGAGCTCAGTCGCAATATGCTAGCGATAAGAGACATCGTTGAATCATTGGTGGTGAGTGGCAGACAAACCGTCAGTGCTACAGAGTCACTCTCTTACTCAAACCATGAGCTTGACCGCTTGGTCTCCAACTTTAAATTAAAGTAATAAAACGCCGCTAACGCGGCGTTTTATTTGGGATTAAGCATGGAGAGAGCATCATGAAAACAGCGTATTATAGCGTGTGGCTAGATGAGCACGCCAACCAACTGAACCCTGCGTTTGAGCAAATTTTCCAGACAGTGAAAGCGCATTTTTTTGCTCGCGATCCCAATCGTTGGCCTTTGTATCGTATTCACGAGATCGCCCGTTGGCTTGAAGAGCGAAAAATTGATGCGCCAACCGTGGTAAATACTGCATTGCAGCAACAATTACGGCATTCAAACACCATTCCTCGACACTCGAGCCACGCCATTCACCCTTTTAACGACTTAGCGCTTTATGCCGCCAAACGTTCAAAAAACTGGGATGACCCTCGCTCAGTGGAAAATGTGATCTCGACACCTTGTGATCCGGCCATTCACGGTGCGCTACTTGCGACTATCGCCAACCCTAACTTGGTTTATAGCGAATATGCGGGAGATGCCATTGAACTGGAAAAATTAGTCGTGCGGCAAATCGCGCATTTAGCTGGTTATGATAGTGATCAAGCGACTGGAGTATTCACACAAGGAGGTACATTTTGTAATTTGTACGGCTATCTATTAGGTATTCGAAAAGTGTTGCCAAAGTCAGCTCTGAATGGTTTGGCGGGAGAAGATTACAGGATATTCAATTCAGAAGCAGGTCACTATTCAAACATGACAAATTTGTCGTTGTTGGGGGTTGATGTTCAAGGTAAAGCGATTCGGATCAAAGTTAAAGATAACAATGAAATGGATTTGGCTGAATTAGACCAACAATTGATTTTCTGTTTTAAAAATGGCATTGCTGTTCCTAGCATAATGCTGACATTTGGCAGTACCGATACCTTCGCAACTGATGATATTGAACAGGTTTATGCGATAAGAGAAAGAAGATGCCAAGAATATGCGATTTCGATAAAACCACATATTCATGTTGATGCTGCTGTTGGGTGGAGTATGTTGTTTTTTCAAGAGTATGATTTTGAACGCAACCCTTTATCGCTTAATCGGGCAACACTGACGGGTATTGAATCCTTATTGCCGAGGATTAAAAGTTTACAATTAGCGGATTCATTTACGGTCGATTTTCAAAAATGGGGTTATGTCCCTTATACTTCCAGCTTGGTGATGCTCAAAAACAAACACGATCTCGCGGTATTAAAAACAGATCCCGGTTATTACTCCTACTTTGAACATGCTCAAAGAGAAGAGAGCCATTTGCAATCGACCATTGAATGTTCACGCAGTGCCGTGGGTGTTTTTTCTGCCTATTCAGCACTGCAACATTTAGGTATCGAAGGCTACCAAACCGTGATTGGTCATACATTGCAAAATGCTAATTATTTACGCTGCCAATTAGCCGCTCTACCACACTGCAAGGTGGCAGCAGTAGAAAACCAAGGGCCAAGTGTTACTTTTCGTCTCTATGACCCACAGAAAGTGACGTGTGCTGAATCGATGTTTGATCAAGAAATGAACGTCGCACGTCAGGTTTCTATGGTTGATTCGATAGTAGAGAATACGCTCTACCATCGTCATCAGTTCTTATCTCATAAAGGCCAGCATCTTAACACCAATTGGGTCGATTCGATTGCGCGCACTCATTATGATGACACTGGACATTGTTTACATATTCCGGGAGAAAAAGCGGTTTTAATGAACCCCAATACCACCCGAAAACATATCGAACAGTTTTGCCAAAACATTGTTCGGCGCTAGCCATGGAAAGGGTGAGCGCGAACTGAAATGAATGACTAGTCACGTCAATGTAATGTTATTTTTCACCACGGATGCGGTATGAAGAATGTATTACCATGTGCTCGTGATATTAACCTGAATGTTACATTTTAGATAACAAGCTGTCTCAAGGAACGATAATGAAAAAACAACTGTTGACCCTAGCAATTAGCGTTTGCTTTACCTATGTGGCGCAAGCAAATGAATGGGGATATGAAGGTGAACGTGGTCCTGAACATTGGGGACATGTTTCTAAAATTTGTGAAATGGGCAAAAATCAAAGCCCAATTGATATCAATGGCCTCGTTGAAGCTGATTTAAAATCTTTAGATATCCACTATTCAGGCGTTGTGGGTACATTGACCAACAATGGACACACGCTGCAAGCCTCAGTTTCAGGGAAAAATACACTGGTAGTGGATGGTACAGAATTTGAACTCAAACAATTTCACTTCCATACCCCTTCTGAAAACTTAATTAAAGGACAGCAATATCCTTTAGAAGCGCATTTTGTGCATGCTGATGCGGCTGGCAATCTGGCAGTTTTGGCGGTGATGTTTGAAACGGGCGCACAGAATGAACCATTAGCCCAGCTTACTGCAGAGTTGCCTAAAGTTGGGACGAGTGTGCCGTTAGCAAAAGGGTTAGCAGTACAGTCACTGTTACCTAAGCTAGATGAGTATTACCGTTTTAATGGGTCACTCACAACGCCGCCTTGCAGTGAAGGCGTGAGATGGTTGGTGGTCAAGCAGCCGAAAAGTTTGTCACAGCAACAAAGTGCAGCACTACATAGTGTGATGAGAAATAACAATCGGCCCATACAAGCTCACAATGCTCGCTTAGTGCTAGAAAAAGAATAACAACGCTCTTTGAGCGATTTGAAGTCGCAGTCGGGCTCACAGGGTTTACTATTTCCTTTCCGCTCTGCTTCTTCAAATTTTAGGTGTAATTGCTTAATTTAGCTAAGCTATTTTTTGTGCTTATTCATTGACAGCATTTAATGTATAGCGGCTTGCACTGGCTAAAGATAGTGGTTTTGAAAACCAATAGCCTTGTAAATAAGTTGCCCCCATCTCTTTAAATTTTTGGTACATGTCGCCATTTTCAACCCCCTCAATAACAATGTCGACGCCATTGGTGTGACAAAACTGGATGAGAAAGGCTAAATATTGTTCTGATGCTGGGTTAGTCAGTGTTTTCCATACAATGCTTTTGTCTATTTTAATTTGATTGAGGGGCAAATCAAAGAAGCTATTGAGTGAGCTAAAACCAGCGCCAAAATCATCCAGCGACAGTTGAAACCCCATTTCATTTAAGGAGTGAAGCTGGTTAATCGCATTTTTATCGCCATCGAGTATGACAGTTTCCGTCAGTTCTAACACAATAGAAGAGGGCAATACACCGGAAGTCTTAGCCATTGTTAGTATCTGTTGTGGGAAGTCACTTTTCAGAAGTTGAAGGACTGAAACATTAATATTAACCCGAATATTGACCCCATTTTGTTTATTGTAACGGCCAATAAACTCACAGGCTTTTTTGAAGACAAAATAGCCTAAATCAACAATCAGCCCCTTTTTTTCTGCAACGGGAATAAATTCGTCCGGGAAAATCTCACCAAACTCTTTTGAGCGCCAGCGGACTAAGGCTTCAAAGCTGGATACCTGTCCTGATTGTGCATGAATAATGGGTTGGAATTTCACGGACAATGAACGTTGATCTAATGCTTCCTTTAAGCCTCTTTCGATGAAGAAATAACGATCAACGTTTTTTTGAATTCGGCCACTGTAAATTTCGATACGAGAATGATTTTTGGCACTAGCAAATTGGCAAGTTCGTGATGCAATATTTAACAACTCATCGGCAGATATAGCACGGTTTATCTCAGGATAGACACCAATGCTAATATCATTACCATAGAGGTGCCCATGCTCCGTGGCTGATTTCGAATAGTGCTTCATTATTTGAGAGCAGATATGCTTGAGCTCATCGTATGAGCGTTCTCCTCTAAGTAATATGGCAAAATCGTCAGAGCGAATACGGTAAAAATCAGCAAATTCATCGGGCAGTTCACGCAGTGCACTGACGACGTGATTCAGTAAATCTTTAACAATGTCTGAGCCGTATTGATTGAGATAAGACTTAATATCTTCAAGTTGGATGTAGATAAGTGAATAAGGCTCTCCAATTTTGAGTGCTTTCTCATCAATATCGAGCAGTAATTTACTTCGATTATAGAGGCCTGATGAGCTGTCAAAAAATGCAGCTTGATGAATGTAATCTTCCATCAATTTTTGATCGGAGATATCTTTATGGCTACCCACCATAAAATGTTCACCGTTCACACTTTTTGTGACCGCATTCCCCTCTAACCAGATATATTGACCATTTGCTTTTTTGACTCGGTATTGAATCGATTCCCTTGATTCAGTGGTGCTGATATGCTTGTCGACGCGGCTGTTGAGCAGTGCACGATCCATAGGATGAACCAAACTCAGCCAATCAGCATAGGAAATAGTTTCGCTGTTTACACCAAATTGTACATAAAATGTTGGATTATAGAGCACCATGTTTCCATCGCTGCTCATATAAAACAGACCTTGACTAAAAAAATCGAGAACATGAACCAGACGCTGCTTTGCAACGGCACTGTCTAGGTCTGAAATTGAATACTCTTCCTGCGGAAATGACATTGTCATGTTAATCCTAATTCAAGCGAAAGCAGCAATGGATGATAATTGTGAGTCTTGATCCAAAACCTTTATGACTCATCTTTAAAGAGTACTATAACGCTTGTACTAAGATGTCTCAATTATAAAACTATTGATTCATCAATTAGGCACAAGTTATCAGTTTATTTCACGGAAGTTGTTATTTCTGAAACGAAATGGTGAGACTTAAATAACGTAGGATCGCATCGTGCGGTTTATTCGTTGTGGAAATAATAAAAGCGACAAATTGTCGCTTTTATTCATGTAGAAGTCATACGATTTAACGATCCCAATACGCTTCTTCTAGGCTATCTTCACGTTCTGGTAATGCTCGCGATAAACGAGGAGAGTGCTGTGTGAGTACTTCGTAGCTGACACGGTTTGCATATTTGCAGATCTGAGATAACGAAGAGTAAGTGAGGTACGGCACATCGTGTTTGGCAGAGTTTGGAACATTGCGTTGATGATAACTATTCGCGGCCATATCGTGCAATAAAGCCGATAGCGCTCCGTCTCCCGCTCCGTTAGTGTTTTTGATTTCCAATGGGCCACCCAAGTAAGGGCCAATGTGTGAATACACTTTTATTGGGTTGAGGCAGTCTTGTTTTCGCATCGCACGGCTAAATTCGTACTTGTTAAATTCAGCAATATTACCCGGTAGGAGAGGTAATTCAGTTTCGCGCTTTGCGCTTTCATCGGTGTAGCTAGCCATATAAAGACCTACGGGCCCCGCGGTGCAGAGGATTAAATCTACCCATTCGAGTGCTTTGTTAGCCGCAAGCAGTGGATCTTTCTCACCAGTTAATGCTTCACCTTCTTCTTCATTCATGGCGACGACTGTGATGTTTTCTTTGATGTAGTCTTGCCACCACTTCGCATTACCTTCAATTACATACTTAGTGCCTAGGGTTAACACCACTGGAATGTGCTTGGATTTAGCGATCTCAATAGCGCGTTTGACCGCAAGTGGCATTGGATCTTCGGGTTTTCCACGCATTAAGTAAGAAGAAACAACTAAAGCGGAAGCTTTTTCAAAAACCTCTTCAGGAACACTATCGGGGCGAAGTTTATTCATATGCCCTTCATTAATGGCGAAGGTGCGCTCTCCATCATCAGAAATTAGGGTGTAGCAACGCCCGATAGGACCATCGACAGTTTGAAGATGGTTTAGGTTCATGCGCGATGAGGTTCTACACAAATAACGATAGCTGTATGAGCCGACTTCAATATTTTTGGACATCACGCCGAGCAAAACGGATTTGCTATCGGCCAACACAGAGTAGTTGTGCAGTGTGTTGCCAATCGTATCTCCCGGGTATTGGTGAGTAATTAAACCTCGTTCGACTAGCTCTTCATAGAGCGCATCGGCTTTGCTCTCTTCGAGCACCAGTGAGTGACCTTTACTCAATTGATGTTTCTCTAAGAACTCATTGTCTACACGAGCTTCAATATCAACAATGGTTTGCCCAACACCGACCACTGTTGGGCGGTGGAGCATAGCCGTTTGTTGAATTTGATTGACGAGAGGGTCACGAGCATGAGTCGGAAAATAGTGCTTAGATTTACGCTGTCCAGGAAACTTCATGTTGAAAAATGAGAATTGAAAATTTACCGCATCATATCACGGATATGAAAGGTTCCTTTCATTTTTATTACATAAAAAAGTGAGCCAAATCCAGATCGCCGAGGCGTTAGCGGCTATTTAGTGAGCGTTATGTCCGTACTATAAGCCTTAGTCCCCCAAAGCGGTACGGTCGATAGGCTGTGCTTGAAGCTACCATCTGTTTCTTTGGTAGTATAAGACAAGTAGATCAGGGTTTGATTTTCTGCATCGTAGATACGTCTGACTTTCATTGACTTGAAGAAAATGCTTTTTGACTTCTTAAACACGATTTCGCCTGATTTGCTCTTATCAATTTTTGCAATCATCTCTGGCGTAATGTCACCAGTCTGACGACACGAGATTGAGCTATCACTTGGATCAGAAAGACTCAAATTAGCCTCAATTGAAGCAATATGGCACGTAACACCAGTCACAATATCATCACTTAGATTTTCGATTTTTACGTCTTTAAGCGTGAAAAATCCGAGCGATACATCGCCAACTTCATTGCTATCGCAGCCAACTAAACCAAAGCTAAGTATGAATGCGGTGGTGATGAGTTTCTTGTTCATGTCTATAATCCATTTATCCATCTTTCTGCACATGATAGCAGCATCAAAGGAGAATGATATAGGCTGTTATGTTGATGTTTTGGCCAGCATATCTGCAGTTTAGATGAGGATAATGTGAGTAATGGCTTGTCGCATATCGATCTGGTCAGTATCCTGCTTGCAACAATTAGAAGAAGAAGTAAATAACAATGATTAACCAACCTGACGTTGCCGCCATTAAAAACCAATGGCTATTTGACCAAGTGAATGTCGAATTTCCAACAGAAGAGAGCTTACAAGGTCGAGATCTCTACCAAAAAGCGGTTGTTCAACGCAGTTCTCGCCCTTTTATTGAGCTCACTGAGGAGCCTAACCTATCGTTGCTCGAAGAGGTTTATTTGGTTGATTTTCATCGGATGACAATATGGTTTGCTCTGTTGCAAGCAAGCTTATGGAGCGATAAAAACGATCAATCAAAAGTTATCGAATTCTTTACCCAAATCATTTATTCAGCACCTTGCGAGCTTTACTTAGGTTTTCAAAACGGGGAGCCTGTGGCTGCTGGTATCGTCACCTCCACTTCACATGAGATACTCATCTCCGACATCGTTACTCTGGATAAAAATGCATTTGGAGGTGAAGATGTATTCACGCGGTTGTTGCTCGCAAAATGGCGTGCTAATCATGAGTGCAATGGTAATGTTTTTATAGAACAGTAGCTTGTCCTGATGAAATTGGTACTATAGCGCCTGGTTTGGTATTAATTTTAGCCTGCACGGAGAGCTATGTATGAATAAACAGCAAATAACATATTGGCTTAGTTGGACTGCTATGGTCTGTTATGCGCTGTTTTTGTCGTTTCCTGCTAAGTCAACTCGCTGGGAGCCTAAAAATATTCTTGTGCTGCATTCATATGAATCATCTTATCAATGGACATATGAATTTCAAAAGGGCATTGATGCTGTAGTTAAGAGCAGCAAAACACCGATTAAGCTCTCCATTGAATACCTTGATACAAAAAGAATTTATAGCCAAGAGTATCTTGAGGAGGCCAAAAAATACCTCCACGTTAAATATCGTGATTATCCATTCGATGCGGTTATTATTACCGATGACAATGCGTTAAAGTTCACTAAAGGGCTCTCAAGCCTATTTAAACCAGATACGCCTATGGTTGCGGTTGGCATCAACGACAAAAGTGCCACACTCGATGACATGACTAAGTACAATAAAATTATTTATGAATCTGAAGCTATCATAGAAAACTTCCATTTAATCAAATCATTACGGCCAAAACTCAAGAAAATCTATTATTTATCAGATCAAAGTCATACTTCGCAATTGATCCGAAAAAAAGTCGATGAAGTGCTGGCTACGGATCTTTTAAAAGGTATCGAGTTTATCGATATTAACTCCATCACTTTGGCTGAAGCAGAAAAGGTGCTATTCCAGATTTCACCTGATGATGCGGTACTGCTATCGCACTTTAATACAGAGATAAATCAAGGTGTTTACCATACTTATCAAGAGATTTCCTACCGCCTAGCACAAGCTAGCGCTGCCCCCATTTTTGTACTTTGGGAGTTTTATATTCGTGATGGTATCGTTGGAGGGCATGTTAATCGTTCTGAGCAACTGGGAAAAGATATCTTGATGGCGTTAAACCAATTTGTATCATTAGATTTGGCCTCCGCAGTTGACATGCAAATCAGCAGTACAAGAGCGGTTTTTGATTACCAAGCCATGCAGCGACATCAGATTGACATGAAAGCCTTGCCACAGGATGTGTTGGTTCTTAATCGTCCTCTCTCTTATTTTGAACAGCATTGGAAAGTGTTACTCGCGGCTAGCTTTATTATTCTCTGTTTGCTGGTTGTGATTGTTATGCAAGGGGTGACCCTCAGACAAAAAAGAGAGCTTGGCGTCAAAAACCGTAAAATAGTGGTATTGCAAGAGCGTACATTAGCCGTACAGCGGGAAATGATTCATTTACTCGGAGAAGCAATAGAAACGCGCTCTGGTGAAACGGGTAATCATGTTAAGCGGGTAGCAAGGCTCTCTGCGCTGCTGGCTCGTTTGTGCGGGTTAACGCAGCGCGAGGTAGAAATGATCGAGATCATCAGCCCAATGCACGATGTGGGAAAAATTGCGATTCCAGAGTCGATTTTGGATAAGCCTGGAAAACTAACACCAGATGAGTGGGAAATCATGCAGACTCACACTACCGCTGGTTATAACATCCTCAATACAAGCGAAGGTGATATAACTAAATTAGCTGCGATTGTCGCGCATGAACACCATGAGCGTTGGGATGGTAAAGGTTATCCTAATCAGAAAAAAGGCACAGACATTCATATATTTGCTCGCATTACTGCGATAGCGGATGTGTTCGATGCTTTGCTAAGTGAGCGTTGTTATAAAGAAGCGTGGCCGCTTGAGAATGTAGTAAGTTTATTTGAACGTGAATGCGGTTTTCAGTTTGACCCTACTTTAGTCAATTTGTTGCTTAATCATTTGGATGATTTTATCCAAATCCGTAATTTGTATCCCGATACGACAAGCTATTACCGAGCCGGCTAAATACGCCCCATTGAGTATCAAAGAGTGATGTGGCTATAAGTTATGCATATCAACTCTTATCTTCGTTTCATTCTGTTAACTCAATCATTTTATACATTCACCTAGCGGTTAAAATTAAGCATTGGATGAAGGAAGTGTTTATGACTGAGAAAAAAATAAAATGTATTATTTTCGACTGTGAAGGTACTTTAGTTGATAGTGAGCGTTTGTGCTGCGAAGCGCTAGTCAATGTATTGAACCAACTAGGAGCCCACATTACTTTTGCACAAGTGAGTAACCATTTTGAAGGTGGGAAGATTGCGGACATACTATTTCAGGCACTTGAACATACCAACATTAACGCCGATCTTGATCTTTTAGAGAACCTTTATCGGGATAAAGTTAATGAGCTCTTCGAGCAATATCTTTCACCCATGGATGGTGCGATAGAACTACTTGAGCATTTACGCCAGCAGGGTATTGAATACTGTGTCACCTCTAATGCACCTAAAGAAAAAATATCATCAATTTTACAACGGAGCGGTTTGCTCCCTTTGTTTGAAGGACGCATTTTTTCAGCCTTTGATGCGAATAGCTGGAAGCCTGAACCTGATTTGATTCGTTATTGTGCGATGAATATGGGATTTCTTTTGCAAGAATGTATTTATGTGGATGATTCAGCAAAAGGGGTTGAAGCGGGTATCAATGCAGAGGTACCAACCGTTCAGCTAGCACCTCTTAACCCACAGGGTTTTTCTCAAGCGCCTAATGTCGTTGTTATCGACACATTACTCGAGCTTAAACCATGGCTCAATGCACATTGTTGGCCAAGCAATGAATGTGTTTATGACTGATTAGCGCTGTGTGTACACCAATCATTTGCTGGACGCTTTGTAAGTGGTCGGTTTTAAAACCACATTGTGCGCAGATAAACTTTTCATTGTTTGTGGAAATAAAGTATTCGTCATGTTGACAAAGTGGACAGCAGTCTATTTTTTCAAGTGTTTTATTTATATTTTTCATAATCAATTCTCAGCAGCAAAAAGGGAGAGTCATGTTCTCCGTACTCACAGAATAAACACTAATCAAAACTTGCTCTCGGTAATATTTACCTTAGTTCCAAAAATTAGAGGCATTTCATACTTCACTGTAAGGAATGTTTGATTTTGGCCTAAACCATAATAGGCAAAGTGCCGTCATTGCCCCAAGGGTATCGCATAACATGTCTTTTTGTGCGTCCCAAATGTCGCCTTGTGAACCCAGAAAAGCGATTCCCTCATCACCACCCGCGATTGAGGCATACCACCATTCAATAATTTCGTAACCTGCTGCGATACTCATGATAGAAAAAAGCCCGAACAATGAGGCAATTAGCGGTTTACAGAGCTGCTTTCTAATTAAATATTCAGCGATAGGGTAGGCATAAAAGCCAATTGAGAAATGAGCGACGCGATCAAAATTATTACGAGATGATCCGATCAGTTCGTTGAACCAAGCAAACGGAACATCTGCAAATGTATATTTAGCCCCAATGGTATGCAAACTGAGCCACACAAACATCAGAATATAAGCCGTTGAGCTAAAGCGTAGTTTTGTTGAAGCCCAATAGACGAGTGCTAAGATCCCTAGCGCTGGGATGATTTCTGCTAACCAGACAGCACGAGAAACTGGCGCGATCGCTGAAAATAGAAAGAGTACACCGTAGATCGCCGTCAAAAATAAAAGCGTGCGTGAGAAGTTGAGAGACATGTTTTTTCCTATCACAAAATACCGATGGATAGTGCCACTATTTTGCACGATGTTCAATTTTGTTGAATTCTGTATCTTATAGACGTAGAAATTTGTGTTTGAGATGTGTGTATCTACCTTCGTTTTGTGATTGATTTTCGCATCGTCTTAGCAAAGAGATCAGCAAGGTGGAGAAGATCATGCAACAACTCGATCTTTCTCTTTTTATGTATTGATAGATAGTGCGTGTGATAAACGGACTCTAGTTCAAAAAGCCAAGATAATATGCGGTAAGAAACTCGACAAAAAAGCGATATTGGATTTGAATGAAAAGAGAACCTTAATATGAACGTCGAGACTATGTCCCAAAGTAGGCCCGAAAGTATGTCTGAAAGCTTAGAACTTACCGCTCAGTTTCAATCTTACATGGAAAATCCGCTGCTTTGGCCAATGTTGGAGGTGTTGCGTAAACAGCCTTCCGGTTGGAAAGTCCATACGTTAGCGGCACATTTAAGTGAACAGGGATTCATGCCTGTACTTGATAGCGCACCTGAAAAAGACCTCTTTAAGCGTAATTTTTTGATCATGAACGCGCTCTATCAGCTTCAAGAGACGCTTTACCCTGAAAAGTGGTTACAAGTATCAGCAATGGACATTGTACTAATGCCTGCGCATCGTGCCGTTAGTTGCGAAATCGACCCAGATGATCCATTGCGTGATTATTACACTCAGTGGAAAAATTATGAGGCTGATGAAGGAGAAGTGCGCCGCTTGTTGAACGAATTTTGGACTCGTTACCGTAAAGCAATGGGTGGAACGAGTAACCTTAATATGAATCGTCTTCAAGCATTGAGGCTGTTTAAATTACCAGTGGAAGCGACGCAAATTGAAATCCGAAAAACATGGCGCAAGTTGGCACTAAAGTGGCATCCAGATAGAGACAATGGCAATGCTGAAACGTTTCGAGTGTTGTGTGAAGCATGGAATATTTTGCGGCAAAATAGTTAAAGCCCAAACCTTAAACTCTAGACAAGATATTTGTCGAATAAGGTCAACTGGCACTGTAAGGCATACCTAAGCTAACTACCTGTAATGTACTGAAGCAATAAGGTACTGAAGTAAAAAAGAAGCGATCTCTCGCTTCTTTTTGCTTTTGTTATAGGGAGTTAATCTTTACTGGTGGTTTTTAAATTGCGACTTGCGCATACGGTTCAACGCCGCCATCACATCGATGACACGCGGTTTCGCCAAATCACCGTGGTTTGGCATATTTTGGTGCCATGTTCCTGCTAATAAAGCCATCATCTCTTTGCTTGGTTGCGCTGACCACCCCGGAGTCTGCGCAAACTGGAACCAAGTCCAGCCAATCGCATTGACTTCAGAAGGTGACTCCAATTGTTCTAACGCATTTAAATCCGTAAATTCTTTGCCAAAGCGAAGCGAATCAACGCCTTTGGCAGAGACTCGGAATTTACCATCAACCAGTAATTTTTGCAGCGCAGTGCGATTCACAGCGCGTTCTGGGAAAATAGCCAGTGGCGTTTCACACTCGTTGTGACGAGCAGTTGGATGCTGTTTGATGACTTCTTTAGCTTTGTTAGTCACATCAACGGCGTGGTAGTCATGCATCTGGATGACAGTATCGGCGACATCTAAGTAATCACCGGATCCCCCCATAACAATCAGTGTTGAGATATCCAAATCATCGCGAAGTTGCCCGATACGATCAACCAATGGTGTAATGGGCTCATCACCTTTACTGACCAGCGCTTGCATACGCTCATCACGGATCATGAAGTTGGTGGCGGAAGTATCTTCATCAATCAGTAATGTACTAGCGCCAGATTCAATGGATTCTTGTAACCACGCTGCTTGCGATGTTGAACCGGACGCATCTTGAGTGCTGAAATCGGAGGTTTCTTTACCCATAGGTAGGTGATTGATGTAGTTGGACAAATTTAAATTATGTACGCAACGGCCATCTTCAGCGCGAATTTTCATGGCTTGATGATCCGTAACAATTCGCTCACGGCCATCGCCGGGAATATGGTTGTAAATTGAACGCTCAATCGCCGTTAACAAAGTCGATTTACCGTGAAAACCACCGCCGACGATAAGGGTTATACCTTTGGGGATGCCGAGTCCTTTAATTTTGCCTTGGTTTGGTGTCTCAAGCTCGACTTCTAACGATGTGGGGGCTTGGAAAGTAACGGCGTCTTTCATCGGCAGATCACAGTTACCTGCCAAGCGAGGTAATACGCTGCCATTGGCCACAAAAGCAACCAGATTGTGCTGTGCCAGTTGTGCACGCATTGCTTCTTGATCTTCGATCACAGCGCAATGCTCAAGTAGGGCATCTTTATCCAGTTCACGTTCAATGGTGGCCCGGCGAATGAATTTTGGCAGGTAGAAGGTGATGATGTTGAGCGCTTTCTTGGCCAGAATGTCACGACCTTCAGCGGGTAAATTGATGCGAAAACGAAGCTCAATACCATGCTCCGTAAAGAGAACAGCTGTACTATCAAGCACCGTTTGGCCCGTCAATGCGATGGCAATATGGTTCTCTTGCTTAGCAAACTCCGCAAAACTACGAGCGATAAAATCTCTTGCAGCCATTTGATAAGCAGGTGATTTCTCTTTTAACCATTCCAGACCGGTCAGAGACCATGCTCGAGTAGCGCGAAAGCGAGATGCAGAAGCGTAAGGGTCCGCTTGGATATGATCGATATGCAAGGTGAAATCACCAAATTCGTATTGACCTTTGATCTGCTGATAGGCGCGGTAGTTCTGTTTTTCTAGCTTTTTGAGAATTGATGTTAATAAATCCATCTCGATATCGCTCGTTTGGAAAGGAAAGGCGGCGATTATAGGAACCGCCACACTGAGAGTAAAGACATGATAAGGGATTCCTTTATCCTACAAAACCTTTGTCTCGACAGGGTGTGCATAATTTTGGTTCAGTAGCCCAGCCTCAAACTCGTCACAAGGCATCGGTTTACCATAGAAATAGCCTTGGCCAAACTCACACCCTTCACTGATGATAAAGTCTTCTTGGCTTTGATTTTCAATCCCTTCGAGGATCACTTTCAGCTTTAATTTTTTGGCAACGTGAATGATTGAGCGAACAATTTCTTTATCTTCCTCACTTTGATCCAATTGATGTACAAAGCTTTTATCTATTTTTATGCAATCGAAGGGAAATTTTTTCAAATAGCTGAAAGAGGCGTAGCCCGTGCCGAAATCATCAAGTGACAACGTCACACCTAGTTGGTGTAGAATTCGCAGTGTGTTGCGAGCCACCACTTCATCCGCAATCAAACAGCTTTCTGTTACTTCCAACTCTAAGTACCGAGCTGGAAGTTGGTAGGTGTTCAGTAGCTCACGAACTTGGTCTGCAAATTGGGCATTCTTCAATTGGACGGCTGAAACGTTAATAGCCATTTTGAAATTATCGACCTGTTTTGCCCATTGGCTCGTTTTTTCGATGGCCGATCGCAGGACAAAGTTACCCACTTCAAAAATCAGTCCATTTTGTTCGGCCATGTGAATTAAGGTTTCATTGGATATATCGCCCAATACAGGGTGCCGCCAACGTAGTAGCGCTTCTGCCCCCGTCCAGCGATGAGTGGTTGGAGAGACCTTAGGTTGAAAATAGAGCATGAGCTCATCGTTGCGCACTGCTCGTAATAAGTAGCTTTCTAATTGGTTGATTTGCCGGAGTGAGTCACTGAACACTTGCGAGTGATAGCAAAACTTATGACCGGAATCTTTGCAAGAGACCATGGCAGCAGAAGCTTGTTTGAGCAGTTCTATAGCATTGTCAGTGTCTAAACTCGTTGCAATACCAATATAGGAATGAAGATGAACATTATGGTCATCGAGCTTAAATTCAGAATGACCGATTTCGACCAATTTATGGCACAACTTTTCCAAGTGACGCGCTAATAGTTTTGTTTTGACGATCAAGACTAAATCTGTCGACGTGGGTCGAGCGGTCAATATTTCAATTTTATCGCAGCGTCCTAGTCGCTCACGATATCGAGCGATGACTTGATCCCATGCTCGGTAGCCAAAGTGAGATTGAATATGACGAGCATTAGTGAAACCAATATGAATGGCGGCAACTTCGGTATGCTGCTTTGTTGCTTGTAAAAGGCTATTTTTGAGTTCCAGTTCAAGTGCGTTGCGATTTAAAAAACCTGTGCTGATGTCATGCCACTTTTGATATTGAATCTGTTGTTCTGCGGCGCGGCGTTTATCGATTTCTTGCGTGAGCGAGTAGTTGAGATCAGCAAGATCTTGTGTTCGGTTATCGACGCGAAGCTGAAGCTCATCATTGAGCTGCTGAAGTTTTACTTGTTGGTATAAGGTGGTGAGCTGGGATTCAATGGTATCGCGAAAACTCTCCAGTAACTGCCGATAGGTGGGGCCAAAATGGTTCTCCTTGCTATCGAGTACGCAAATGGTGCCAAATATATCACCATTCGGCCACTTTAATGGGATGCCACAATAGGCAATCATGCCCAGTGGTACATCTGGATTATGCATCCATTTTTCATCGGCTAAAGCATTCGGGACCAATAGTTCCTGCTGTGTTTGCATCACAGTTTCACAGTACAGACCTTGTCCTAAGGGTTCTTTATGTCCGGTTTGATAGGGGTTGTCGACGTTGGTATTTTTACAGAATATTTCGAGTTTTTGCTGGCTAGCACGCATGATCAATGCGCTCGGGACGTTTAAAATTTCAGCGAGTAAATTCACAATGCGTTGCCATCCATCCATCATTGAAGAGGGGATGAGCATCTCATGTGTCTTTATTTTCGACATATTATCAAATTCCTTTGGACGACAAAGCTTAAAAAAGCCGAGCATTCATTGCTCTAGACTGACGATGACAAGATCCGCTCCTATGACCATAGTATGGTATTAAGAATAAGAACGCGCCGCCAATGTAACAAAAAAAAGCCCCAATAAAATATTGGGGCATTGAGATAGTTAGCTGTGTCTCGTAAATGATACGGAAGGAGTTAATCGGCTTGCTTGATATAATGGTCGATATTAATTTCTTGAGCATAATCAACACAATCAAAGTCGAAGCCATTGAGCTGCATGAATTCTCGCTTAAAGCCCTTGTAGTCACCTAGTTGCTTAAAGTTGTACTGATCCATTTTCTCCAGTAAATCGGCCACTTTTTGCTGAGTATCTGGGTTGAGCTCCCAATCATCCATACGGATCAGTCGTTCGCCATCAACGGGTACTTTGCCTTTGCTAGAGAGTTTTTCGCTAAACAGACGCTGCATCTGCTCGATACATCCTTCGTGCGTCTCTTTTTCTTTCATCACCTTATACAATGCGACAATGTAAGGGCTTAAATTGGGAATGAACACGCTCGCCTTCGTGACTAAAGCTTTACAAACAGTCGCATAAGCCCCGCCGCCATAGTTAGACAATTTTAGGTTGAGAGAGTGGCTGGTTTGGTGCAAATCAATTTTGGCGCGTCCAAGTGTACCGTCAAGATAAATGGGGTGAGTAATCTGAGGGCCGATGTATGAAAAAGCAATGGTTTTACACCCTTGTGCAATCGATTCAGTGTTGATCAGCGTATCTATCCAGTTTTCCCAATCCTCGCCACCCATTACTTTCAGTGTACTTTCGATCTCTTCGTCATTTGCAGGGGCAATGGTGGTTTCTACCCACGTATCGTTTTCTAGTAATATTGTCGCACCAGAAACGGCCTCACCAATCGGTTTAATGGCGGAGCGCCAATACTGATCTGAATTGGGTTTTGGTCTCATGCCGCTGGCGATACTGTAAATGACTAAATCGACTTCCCCTTCAAAATAGGTCTCTATCGCTTCAATCACTTGCTCGCGTACTGATGGTGAAAAAACATCCCCATCGATATTGACGGCGACTCGACCCGCTTGCTCGGCCTGTTGTTTAAAAAAGAGATTGTTGTACCAACCAGCACTACCAACCCCTTTTTCTGATGGCGTTTTTTCAAAGGAAACGCCAATCGTATCGGCTTCTGAACCACCAAAGGTCAGGGCAATGCGGGCGGCGAGCCCAAAGCCTGAAGATGCGCCTAAAATGAGAACTCGTTTTGGCCCGTGAGTGATCGGTCTGCAAGATTTTACGTAATTAATCTGTTGTAACACAGCTTGTTCGCATCCTAGTGGATGAGCAGAGCGAGCGACCACACCTTTGATCACAGGTTCAATGTGCATAGTTTGTACCTTTGCGGTTAGGGGAATGGTCTAAAAAATATCGTAAAACTAGGTAAAGTTCATTGAGCTGAGGCATTAAAATCAGAGATGCTCTGCTAAATGTTGCGCAACAAAATTGGCGATCCACGGCTGAGCGTCGACCGTCGGATGTAAGCCATCAGCCATCATCCACTCTGGTTTAATGATCACTTGCTCTAAGAAAAAGGGCAGTAACGGCACAGTATGTTGGAGGCTAAGCTCAGAATAGAGGCTATAAAAGGCATCGCTGTAGCGTTTGCCATAATTTGGTGGAATGCGGATCTGCATCAAAAGAGGGGTTGAGCCTGCTTTTTTTATTTGGCCAATGATGGCGGTTAAATTGCTGCTGATCAATTGAGGTGGGAAGCCACGCAATCCGTCGTTCGCACCAAGCTCAATAAGCACCGCATCAGGGGTATGCAGGGTGAGTAGTGACGGTAAGCGGGCTAGGCCATTGCCCGTTGTATCGCCAGAAATACTGGCATTAATGACATCAATGTCTGATTTACCTTCAGCTTGTAACGCATTAGGTAGCAAGCTAGGCCAAGCTTTTTCAATCGGCATTTGGTAACCGGCGCTTAAACTATCACCCAATATCAAGAGTGTGGTACTACTAGCGCTAGCCGAGAATAATAAAATACAAATCAAGGAAAGAAGTCGAGTCATGCAAACATCCGTTATTAGGGCACATTCATTATCTAAAACAGTCTCTACCAATCAAGAGCATTTAACAATCCTAAAAGAGGTAAACCTAGAGATCAAAAGTGGTGAAAGCGTGGCGATAGTCGGAACGTCTGGTGCGGGGAAATCAACCCTGATGACGCTGTTGGCTGGGCTTGATACGCCGACACGCGGAGAGGTAGAGCTATTGGGTCAGCCATTGTCTCAACTGGACGATGAAGGACGTGCGGCGATCCGCAGTCAATCGGTTGGCTTTGTGTTTCAAAGCTTTTTGCTGATCCCAAGTTTGTCTGCGTTAGAGAACGTGACGCTACCTTGTTTGTTAAAAGGCGAAAAAGAGGATGTGGATCGTGCTAAATCCTTGTTGACGGCCGTTGGTTTATCGCATCGAATGCATCACTCTCCTGCACAACTTTCAGGGGGCGAGCAGCAACGAGTCGCGCTAGCAAGAGCCTTTATGATCAATCCGAAAGTGCTGTTTGCCGATGAGCCTACTGGCAACCTTGATCAAGAAACCGCGGCAAAAGTGGTTTCATTATTGTTTGAATTAAATAAGCAGCACGGAACGACCTTAGTGCTGGTTACCCATGATCCCGCTCTTGCGGCTCAATGTGATCGTATTTTCCACATGCAAGCCGGTATGTTGGAGGAGCGGTAATGAGCGAGATGTCGAGCCGTTCACTCAATAAACGATTAATTCGCTGGAGCTTAGGTGAAATCCGCCACGGACAGCTATGGCCTATTTCAGTGGCGTTAACCTTGATCATTGCTTGTATTTTTGCGCTGACTGCCTTAGCTGAGCGTATGGAGCAAGTGATTATTAAACAAGGTAAAGACGCACTCACTGCCGATAGTGTGTTTGTTTCCGCAAACCCACCCCCAGCGTCATTGCTCGATCAGATCGAGCGCTTGCAACTGCCGTCTTCACAACTTACGCGTTACGCGACAATGGCATTCAGTGAGCGCGGTATGCAGTTAGTCACTGTCAAAGCAGTGGATAGTGCTTATCCGCTACGCGGTGAAATGCGTCTTTCTGATGATGTGACGACATTTCAGCACCTTGCGCCGAATCAACTGTGGTTAGATGAACGAGTGTTTGCGCAATTAGACGTTCAAATTGGTGATCAGGTCACGCTGGGCGATGCCGATTTTACGGTATCGGGACGCATCCTTGAGGAGCCGGGACTCAGCTTTAATCCGTTTCAACAGATGCCCGCGGTGTTGATCCACCAAGACGATGTGGCTCGTACTGGTGCACTTCAATTGGGGAGCCGAGTGCAATTTAGCGTGTTCATTAATGGTGATGATGGACAGATTGAAGCAGTAAAACAGCCCGTTACTTTAACGCCTAGCGATCGTTGGCGCGACCGAAATAGCGCCAGCCGAACGAATGAGGTTTTTGAACGCACAGAGCAATATTTGTCGTTAACCGTAGCGATTGTGATCATCATGGCGGCAACCACATTAGTCCTGACTTGTCAGCACTATGTTTCTACGCGGCAAAAAACCATCGCCATGTTAAAAAGCCTTGGAGCGAGCAAACGTTGGATCCGCCAATGGTTGATCGTACAAGTGGTGATTTTGTTTGTTTCTGCTGCGGTGCTTGGGGTATTGATCGGCATTGGCCTAGAGTCTTTATTACGCGTGCCGCTGGTGGATTTATTGCCTACGCCTTTACCGAGTTATGGCGCTAAACCCGCTTTTATTGCGCTGATGGCGAGTGTATTGATCGCTTTTCCTGCACTCGGCATTCCTTTACTGCATTTGCTAGATACCAGTGCGCTCAATGTCATGCAAACAGAGCGAGCGAAACCGAATCATCGCCGTAATGGGTTGCTCATCTTGATTCCGTTAGTGCCGATGCTGTGGGCTTATTGGAATAATCTCTTAGTGTGGATTGTGTTGGCTGGGATCGTGACGCTTTTTGCGGTGCTTGCTGTGGTCAGTGTTTTGGTGGCTCGTAGTTTAGGACGTCTTCCGCTCTCTACCGCGCTTAAATTAGCGCTCAGCCGAATCAATCGTTCGGCAATCACGACCGGAGTCCAGTTCGGCGCGTTAGGACTATCGTTAATGTTATTGGCGATCATCTGGTTAGTGCGTACCGATTTACTCTCTGATTGGCAGCGAACCTTACCCAGCGATGCTCATAACGCATTTGCACTCAACATTTCACCAAATGAAGTTAATGATTACCTTAACACGTTAGACAGCGCCAACATTGTGCGTTCGCAAGCCTATCCGATCATCCGAGGGCGTTTATCGACCATTAATGGCATAGAGGCCAAGCAACAAGCTCAAGGTGAAGAGGGGAGTGATGCGTTGAGGCGAGAGCTCAATTTCACTTGGGGAGAATCGCTACCTAGCAATAACCAACTGACGGCAGGATCGTGGACAGAGCAAGGTGGCGTTTCGGTTGAGTCGGACGTTGCTCGTGATTTGGGGCTGGAACTGGGAGATAGTTTAGGCTTTGTGATCAATAGCCAAACCGTGGAAGCGAAAGTAAATTCCATTCGCCAAGTCGAGTGGCGAGAAATGAAGCCTAACTTCTATTTCATTTTTACCCCAGACCTATTGCAGGAGATCCCTGCCACGTGGCTGGTGAGTTTCAGAGCGCAAGATCAAGATAACGCCTTGCTTGCCACCCTTGCTCGCACTTACCCTACGGTCAGTTTGATGGATATCCGGGCAATGGGCGATAAGATTCAAACTTTGCTGACGCAAATTATCTGGTCAGTGACAGTGCTGGCTGCAATGGGTGTGATTGCTGGTATTTTGCTGATTTTTACTCTGTTGCGTTTAAGTTTAAGCCAGAGGCAACAAGAAATTCGCTTATACCGCACTTTAGGGGCCAGCAAGCGCCGCGTCGAGCAGACTATTTGGGCTGAATACGGTTTGATGGCGCTCATTGCCGGAGTTGTCGCAAGCCTTGGCTCTGACGCGGTGGTGGCCAGCGTCATGAAGTTCGGTTTTGAACTAGAACCTATGGCGCATTACAGCATGTGGTTGGTGCTACCCTTGGCGACGTTTTGCACATTATCGCTGGTCGTGAGTAGTTTAATTAAGCGGCTGTTAACCCCTATAAATAAAGAGTTTAACTAGCGGTATCCATAATCCCAGACTGAGTTATCCACAAAAACAGTGGATAAAGTTTGGGATAACTCGACGGCTTGATAACGGCCTATTTGCGCTTAGCCCCGTAGTTACCTTGGGTTGCGCAGTTTTGTTATTCACAAGGTTGAAAAAACGTCGTTTTGGCTTTATTGAGTCAAGCAATTTTTTAAGTTATTTGTCGATTATGCGTATTGCTTGTTAGTCGTAAAACAGATAAGACCACGTGAAAAATGTGATTTTAATAACGCTTTACAAGCTTTAGAATGCATCCGGGTTTTCCAGAGTACTCGTATCTTATGTCATATAAAAAGTTCAATACAGATTCTCCATGTGTCGCAATTATTGGTGGGGGTGTGGCTGGTGCCACTGCCGCCGTTCATATGGGAGAACTGGGGCTCAATGTGCTGCTTTTGGAGAAAAGCGCCGGTCTCGTCAATGGGCCGCCGATTTGCCATCTGCACGCGGGCGGTAACCTCTATCGCGAAATTTCGCAGCAGCAGTGTCTTGAGTTACTTAAGCAGTCGATTGAAACCGTCAGGCTCTATCCCCACACGCTGAATAAGCGACCGACTGTGATTGCTGTTCCGCATAGTGATGGCGGTGAGCCGCAAGCCTTATTGCCAAGGCTAGAGCTTATTCAGCGCAGCTATCAACAATTGGTTGATGAAGACCCACGTAATCAGCAGCTTGGTCAACCCCAAGAGTATTTCAAACTCTACAGCCGTGAAGCACTGCAGGTATTAGCAACTCAGCAACAGAGTGATCAACCGACATCATTCGATGATTGGGTGATCCCTTTTGCTCAACATGCAGATTTAAATCAGTTGAAGTACCCAGTCATTGCGGTGCAAGAATACGGTTGGAGTGTTTTTCGGCTGGCGGCCAGTGCTGAGCTTGCGTTAGCGGCGATGCCTCATTGCCAAGTTTTAACGCACGCTCAATTAATCAAATCTGATTTTATTGATGAGCAATGGCAGCTCGTTTATCTGGATGCTCAAAAGCATGAACACGTTATTCATGCCGATTATTTAGTCAATGCATGTGGTTATGAAACGGGAATAGTCGATGATTTGGCTAAGGCTCCGCGTCAACGCTTGGTGGAATTTAAAGCGGCTTACGTTACCCGTTGGGCAGAATGCGACCAGCAATGGCCAGAAGTGATTTTTCACGGGCCAAGAGGCACCCCACAAGGAATGGCTCAGCTAACACCGTATGCTGATGGTCTATTTCAGTTGCATGGTATGACTGAGGGAATCACGTTATTTAAAGATGGGTTAGTGGCCTCGCAAGCTGGATCATCACAGCCCGTATTGCCTGATTATCTCGAACGCAAAATTAAGAACGGTTGGCAACAGGACGCACTGCAAGAGCGCAGTGAACGAGCCATACACCACATGAGTCAGTTCATCCCACACTATATTCAAGCACAAGTGGCTGGTAAGCCACTGTTTGGTGCGCAGCAAATTCCCGGCCAAGATGCCACATTACGAGCCGCTGATGTTACGTTTGAAGCTCATAATTATGCGCGAATCGAAGTGGTCAAAGGTTCATCTGCGTTGGAAGCGGCAACTAAAATTGTTCAGTATTGGCAGTTAGTGAACGATGAAGATTTGCTACAATCGATAGAAGTTCGTCACCCAATCAGCATGAGTTTGGCTCTTGAACATGTGGAAGAGAAAGCCATCGCGTTAGCTAAGGCACGTGCTTATCCTGAAGAATTAGCAAAAATTGTCGGTATGGTTTGATTGGTAACACCTTGCGGTTTTCTAAAGGAGCAAGGTGATAGTCGTTAGTAGCCGAAATAACGCGCCCATTGGCACCAAACCTCTTGCAGGCCTTGTATATCACCTTTGACAAAACGTATTTTCTGCCCCGGTTTTGCTTGTGCCAAACGGGGCAGATCAATGCGAGCCACACACCCTAATTTAGGGTAACCGCCGATGGTTTGGCGATTGTTGAGTAAAATGATCGGTTGGCCATCTGGCGGGATTTGAATCGCCCCCAAAGCAATTCCTTCCGATAAAATAGGTGTCGCGGGTGGGGTAACCGTATCGCCATTAAGACGATAGCCCATGCGATCGGCATGCTGACTGACAGTGAAGCTGGTTTGATAAAAGCGATCGAGTTGCTGCGATGAAAATTGCAGGGCTTGGTAGCCTTCAATGACGCGTAATTTAAGTGGCAGATTATAATCAGGCTTATAACGAAAAGTGATGTGTACGGGTTTGTTATCGATAGCGTGGGGATTAAAGTGCAGTGAATCGCCTGCTTGCAGTGGTACGCCGTTTTGCGTTAACCCACCAAGCTGTTCTTTGGGTACGGTGGCAACACTACCTAAATGGTGAGGCACAATGAACCCTCCGCGCACGGCCAAATAAGCTCTTAAGCCATTTTTGGCTAGGCCAAATTTTAGTGTTTGCCCAGCTTGCGTGCTAAAGCTTTGCCAATTACCAATCAGTTTTCCATCTAACGTGGCCGATAAATCACCACCTGCAATTGCCAGCATACATGGGTGTTCAACATGAAATTCCGCCTGACCAAGCGTGATTTCAAGCGTTGCTAAATTGACTCGGTTACCCAGTAAATGGTTGGCCCAACTGTAGGCGTAATCATCGACTGGTCCTGATTGAGTAACACCGATATGACTGAGACCAAAGCGGCCAAAATCTTGAATTAAGCTCAGTTGACCGGGTTTTATCACCTGTAGTAGGGGGCTCATGAATGGTGCTCCCACTGCGCGGCTAATTGAGGTATTTCACCTCCTAATGATAAAAATTCCTCGCGAGTCATTGCTGTAAACTTCACTTTAGTTCCAATCGAAAAAGGCGTCATTGGTGTTTGATGAGGAGAAAAGAGCGCATGGGGGCAATTGGCGATGATATTCCATCCTCCGGGAGAGTTGTTCGGATAGACGGCCGTTTGCTGTTCTGCAATCGCGACGCTGCCTTTGGCCACACTAAGGCGTGGGGTGGCATGGCGCGGTAAGCGTAATTGTTCATCTACTTCAGCCATAAAGGCAAAGCCTGGTGCAAAACCGACGGCACAAACGGTGTAGACCGTTTGAGTGTGCAGTGCGATAACTTGTTGCGTGGATAAACCAAGCGCATGGTAGCGCTTCAAATCTGGGCCGACACTTTCATCGTAGTAAGCGCCAAGCTCAACCAAATTGTGGGTGGCTTCCACAGTTAAAGATAAGGCCGCGATCGCTGTGATCAATTGCTGCTCTAGCTCCCTTTGACTTATACGATAAGGAAGGTAATCGATCAAAATGGTAGTGTAAGAAGGGGTGACATTCATCAGGTAAGCAGAAAACTGCACCATGATCTGTTGCGCAACTTGTCCGATATCGAGTGACAGATAGGCCGATGGCGGGTGAGCAAAACGCAATAAGAGGCTGCATTCCGCAACGGGTTCAATGCTGTAGTTCAATGTCACTTAACACTCCTTGTGATGACGTTGTAGCCGCTAGGAGATACACGTGTAATGGTTCAACGCTCTCGTAGACAAATTCGGATTTTCTCTATCAGTTCAATCGCCGTCGGGTTATCGCCATGCACGCAAATCGTATCGGCTTCGATAGGGATCACAAAGCCATCCGAACTGGTCACTTTTCCGTAATCAACCAGTTGTTTAATTTGATTGATGATCGCCTCTTCATTAGTCAGCACTGCATTGGCTTGGCCTCTTGGAGTGAGCATACCATTAGCGAGATAAGTTCGGTCAGCAAAGGCTTCAAACAGCAATGGAACGTCATAAGCATCGGCGATATCAAGGTAATCTTGGTTATTGCCTGAAGCTAAGATCATCAAGGGCACATTGAAGCAAGAAACTGCATCGACCACTGCGCGAAAGACAGATTTGTCACGCATCATATCGTTATATAAAGCCCCATGAGGTTTGACGTAGCTTATCTCGGCATTTTTGCTCTCACATAATGCCTTGAGTGCACCAATCTGGTAAATCAGTAACTCGCAGATCTCTTCTTCGCTAAAACTCATTGAACGGCGACCAAAACCTTGCAAATCGGGGTAACCCGGGTGAGCGCCAATCATTACATCAAATTGAATCGCCAGCTCAATCGTTCGGCTCATCACGTGCGGGTCAGAGGCATGAAAGCCACACGCAATATTGGCCATGTCAATCCAAGGCATCACCAACTCATCAGCGCCCATTTGCCATGCACCGAAGCTCTCGCCCATGTCACAATTGAGAGTGATTGTTCTTTTTGTCACGGGTTGCACATCCTTGAGTGTCCATGTTGAGTAACTTGCCGTAATCAAAAGCAATATACAGTGATCCGATTCATTGTTTGGCGATAAGTACGGGCCGAAAGAGAGCGAATTGGCCTGATAGACAAACATTAAAGCAGATTGATTTATAAGTGAAGTTTAGGTTGAAAGTCGTTAAACTTGCACAACCAATGTCAGAAGGTAAAAACAATGAAAGTATTAGTGACAGGCGGGATGGGGTATATCGGTAGCCATACCTGCATTCAAATGATCCACGCCGGTATGACGCCCGTAATTTTTGACAACTTATACAATAGTAAAGCATCGGTTTTAGAGCGCATCGAAAAAGTGTCCGGTGTGAAGCCGCTGTTCGTCCATGGTGATGTACGCAACCAAGCACAACTGGTTGAAGTGATGAAAGCGCAAAATATTCAAGCGGTGATCCATTTCGCAGGCTTAAAAGCAGTCGGTGAGTCAGTAGAAAAACCATTGGAATATTACGATAACAATGTTAATGGCACACTGGTACTGGTGGCGGCCATGCGTGAAGCTGGCGTGAAGGCACTTGTTTTTAGTTCATCTGCAACCGTATACGGTGACCCAGCCTCAGTGCCTATTACCGAAGATTTCCCAACCAGCGCGACCAACCCTTATGGCCGTAGTAAGTTAATGGTTGAAGAGTGCTTGGCCGATTTCCATAAAGCCAACCCAGATTGGAGCATTACACTGCTGCGCTATTTTAACCCTGTAGGTTCACATCCATCAGGCGAGTTAGGTGAAGATCCACAAGGTATTCCGAACAACCTAATGCCTTTTGTCTCGCAAGTGGCCGTGGGTCGAAGAGCATTTCTCTCTGTTTTTGGCAGTGATTACCCAACTAAAGACGGCACAGGTGTTCGCGATTATATTCACGTAATGGACCTAGCCGATGGTCATATTGCTGCGCTGGAAAAAGTAGGCCAACAAGCAGGCTTGCACATTTATAACCTAGGCACAGGAAATGGCTACAGTGTACTAGAGATGGTGAAAGCGTTTGAACAAGCGTCAGGTAAAAGCGTGCCGTACCAATTGGTCGAACGCCGCGCTGGTGATATTGCGGAGTGTTGGGCAGATCCAAGCAAAGCGATGGCGGATCTAGGTTGGAAAGCGACTCGCAGCCTAGAAGCGATGACACAAGATACGTGGCGTTGGCAGTCAAATAATCCACAAGGTTATCCTGAGTCTTAAGCTCTTGCTTCAACTTCTCTGCGATGAATGAAATAAATAGCCAGTCAAATGACTGGCTATTTTGATCTGACTTGGTTACTCAAGCAATCCAATGATCAGTTGGTCCGATAACGGCTTAAAATTTCACCAAGGTTGCGCGAAGCGTTTGCAAGGCTAGCGACACCTTGCGATGAGGTTTGCGCAACACTGCGAATCGCATTGGATTGTGTACGAATATCACTCAGCTCAGCAGCAATATCATTAGCAACGGCGCTTTGCTCCTCGGCTGAAGTTGAAATTTGAATACTCATGTCATTGATCATTTTTGCTGATTCAGCAATTTGATTGACGTTATTGCCGATGTTAGCGACTAAATCACTACTGGTTTGAGCTTGACTAACCGTTTGCTCAGTAATGCGTGCGATATCTTGGCTTTCGGTTTGCAGCTTCTCAATCATGGATTGAATTTCAACAGTAGCCGCTTGCGTGCGGCTAGCTAAGGTGCGAACTTCATCGGCTACCACGGCGAAACCGCGCCCTTGTTCACCAGCACGTGCCGCTTCAATCGCAGCGTTCAATGCCAGTAAGTTTGTCTGTTGCGAAATGGCATTGATGGTGGTGATCACATCGTTAATCTGCACCGTATTTTCATTCAATGTTGAAACCGAATGAGAAGCTTGCTCAATGAATTTTGACAACTGGGAAATTTCATTAATTGCTTGCTGGACTAGCTGTGAGCTCTCTTCCGCTTGTTTTGAATCTTGATCGGCTTGCCGATTGGCTTGTTGGGAAATGGTGGACACTTCTTGCGCCGAGGCCGTCATCTCTTCCATGGCCGTGGCGACGGAATCCAAGGAAGCGTATTGGCTACTGATTTGTTGCTCGCTCTCTTTCATCTCATGGGCAAAAGAGCTGGATGTCTCACCGAGAGTGGTGGCGTTTTGTTTTACTGAAACTACCAGTTCGGTCAAGGTGTCCATGGCGTTATCGAGCGCGCAGCCGATGGTACCAAACTCATCTCGACCGGGATGAAAACCTAATCGTGAAGTTAAATCACCTTTTGAAATTTTCAAGGTTGTTGTGTATAGCACCCACAATGCACCGCCAATAAAAGTAGCGACCCAATAGAGGAAAATAGCAAAAGGGATTGCCCACAAATAGCTCAACAGAAAAGTCGAGAGTGCCGATCGCTGAGCGTCTTTTTCAAGATAAGAGAGATTCTCTGTCAGTGCGTAAACTTTGCCATCGCTGTGTTTTGCTGTGGCGGTAATCACCCCTTTTTGATAACTAGTTGCGGCTAAAGAATGGCGAGTTTCAACCGCTGAAAGGGTTTGTGGATCTGCGCCGCTGGCAAGCAGACCTTGCAGTTTGTACTCAACGGCCAACTTCGATTGCGCTTCTATCTGGGCCAGTGAATCAACATAGCGATTTCCTGCGACAAAGCTTAAAGCGGTGAGGAATAAAGCGAAGATCACCCACATCTTGTCATTAATTGACATTTTAATGAACACGCGGTCAATCGTCCTGAACTGAACTTCTTTCATTGCTGCTCCGATATGCAAAAAAGTAATAGTAAATTTTATAAATATACTAAGGCTAAATGTGTGTGTTCGTGCAGAATTTTATGAAATGAATGTTGACTTAAATATCAAGATTGAGACTTTGATCTTATTTTAGGTTAAAAAAAGTGGGGAGAGTAATATTACTCTCCCCACTTTTAACTTTAATTGATTAACCCAGAGCGGGTAGCACACCAAGGCTAATAAAGATTTGCGAAGTGACGATCATCAAACCAATGGTTGCTGTCATGGTCAAAGCCAGTTTGCCGCCTCTGACTTGATATTGTGTTTCACCCTGCAGTTGGAATACTTGGTTTGAACGCACTTTAATCACCATCACAATCGGTAAGAATATGGCCAAAATAGTCAACGCAATAGCTGCGTAACCGAGCGCCATAATAAAGCCTTGAGGGTAAAATAGCGCAAAGACTAATGGTGGCAGATAGGTGATGACGGAGGCAGCCATACGGTGCAATGGAATGTTCTTTTTCTTAATCGTATCGCCCATGAATTCAAACAAGCCCAAGCTTACGCCTAAGAATGACGTCAAAAGTGCAAGGTCGGCAAACACGCCAATAATGCTGCTTAAATTGGATTGATGAACGGTTTGCCCTAATGTCACAATTAGCGCACTCAGGCCGGAATTCTCAACCAGCTGAGGTTGGCTAACGACACCTAACGTGACGATCTGCCAAAAAATGTAAATAATCAACGGGATAGCAGAACCAATTAAGATGGCTTTGCGCAGCGAAGGGGTGTCGCCATCTAAGTAATTCACAATCGCCGGAATACTGCCATGGAAACCGAATGAGGTGAAAATGACGGGAATTGCAGCAACGATTAAGCCTTGCTCAAGTGGCATACTAAGCAAGTATGACTGAGAAACATTAGGTGCAAGAAATGAGAGCACTATAATCATCGCGACCATTTTACCGGCAAACAGCAGGCGGTTCACTTTATCAACCGTGCTGGTGCCGATCGTCACCACAAGTGCAACCAGTAAAGTAAAAAGCAAGGTGCCCAACGGATTGCTGATCTCAATGCCAGCAAACTCTGTCAGGCGATGAGTGAATTGTGCGCCGCCACCAGCAATGTAAGCTGCACAAAGCGAATAGAACAAAAATAGCATAGCAAAGCTCGCTACCCATTTTCCTTTTTGCCCTAAGATCTGTTTAGCCAATGTATGTAAGGTGGCGTCTTTGTCTGCATATTGATGGATTTCAACCATTAACAATGCAGTGAAAGCCATTAATGCCCAGAGGGCGATCATAATCAGTAATGATGTGCCAAAGCCGATACCTGCAGAAGCGAGCGGTAGAGCTAGCATGCCTGCACCGATAGTGGTCCCTGCGATGATCAAAGTACTGCCGAAAATCTTTGATTGAGTCATGGTGTAAAGTTCTTTATACGTTATGTTGTGTTTCAGGGAGTGATATATATGAATACAACGGGGTGTTGACCATTAATCCACTCATTTTGGGCTATATTGTAGAACTTCGGATTCATTTTCAACAGCTTTGTAAAAATAAAAATCCATGAGTGTATTTTTTTGTTTACATGGCAAGATGGCGGCTAAATAAGAGTGGTCGAAATCGTTTCGCTGTGATAGATATTGTGGTGATGATTAATTTGACTATTCGCTTTCAAAAAACTGTCATATAAATCATTTAAAAAGGATCTTGCGACGTGATAATCCCGTCTCAGTAAATATCAAAGGAGGTCGATTAATGAGTGACCAATATAAAAACGATGAGTGCTTAGAGTGGCTCGACGCCATGGAGATCGGATTTGATTTATCCGATTATGACTCTGTATCTCATGAATGCTCTGAACAGAGCGCAGAATAGTACCAGCCAGCAGCCTATGCTGGCTATGCTCCTTACATTCCCCCCTCGTGTATCAATTCCTTAACACTATTGATTTCCGCTGATTTTGAATAGGCGATTACCTTGCGCTTTGTTACAATCCGCGCCCTGATTTCCAATAGGTAAGCTGCAATGTCTGATACTGTGCACCCATTCCAACGTTTAGGACTTTCAACCACATTAGTTAGCGCTCTGCAATCTTTAGGTTTTGAACAACCGACGGATGTTCAATCTCAAGCTATCCCGCATGTTTTGGCTGGTAAAGATGTCATGGCTGGGGCGCAAACGGGTACCGGCAAAACGGCAGCTTTCGGTTTACCTATTTTGCAACGTTTTCTTGATAACCAAGCCGAGCGAGAAGCCAATAGTAAAGTTGTGCGCGCGCTTGTTTTGGTTCCGACTCGTGAGCTGGCTCAACAAGTGTTTGATAGCTTAAGTGCTTATGCACAAAGCACTACATTGAAGATTGTCACCGCGTATGGTGGAACCAGCATGCAAGTGCAAACACGTAATTTACGTGGAGGTGCGGATATTTTAATTGCGACGCCGGGGCGGTTAATTGATCATCTTTTTGTGCGCAACATTATCCTGACGCAAACCGAAGTGTTGGTGCTGGATGAAGCCGATCGCATGCTCGATATGGGGTTTTTGCCTGATATCCAACGTATTTTGAAACGCATGAATGATGAACGCCAAACGCTGTTTTTCTCGGCCACCTTTGATGACAAAATCAAAGCATTAGCACACAAAATGATGCGCGACCCTGTCGGCGTGCAAATTTCACCGGCCAACGCGACCGCTGATACTGTAAAACAGATCGTTTATCCAGTGGATAAAAAACGTAAAAGCGAGTTATTAGCTTATCTAATTGGTTCACGTAATTGGCAGCAAGTCTTGGTATTTACCAAAACCAAACAAGGTAGCGATGAGCTAGCCAAAGAACTGAAATTGGACGGCATCAAAGCGGCCTCGATCAATGGCGATAAAAGCCAAGGGGCGCGCCAAAAAGCATTGGATGATTTTAAATCAGGTAAAGTTAGAGCGTTGATCGCTACCGATGTTGCAGCTCGTGGAATTGACATTCAGCAACTTGAGCAAGTGGTTAACTACGACATGCCCTATAAAGCGGAAGATTACGTGCACCGTATTGGTCGCACAGGTCGGGCCGGGCTAACGGGCTTCGCGGTCTCTTTGATGAGCCGAGATGAAGAGTATCTGCTTGAAGCGATAGAGGCCTTACTCAATCAACGCCTGCCACAAGAGTGGTTAAAAGGGTTTGAGCCGAGTTTGTTGGAAGCCTTACCGACTGAGCGTAGCAGCCGTAAACCTAGCCGTTCAGCGGAAAAAAGAAAGATGAAAGCAAAACTAAACATCCATGCAGGTAGAGGTAAGCGATAAAGCGCCCGCTTTATCTGGCCCAGTCACATTCAATATCATACAGCAACTCATTGATGGAGTTCGGACAGAGCGTCTGAGCTTCGTCGATATGGAACTTGGCGATCATCAAGTCATTAAAGAGTTGCCAATGTTTTAGTAAGCATTGGTTCACATCTTGAGTTTCATCTGACCATGTTTCTTTTAAAAATGGCGTGAGGCTCGCCGCGCCGTGCGCGTACATGATCATCTGCCATTTTATCTCCCACACCTTTATTGGTGTGGCTGAAAATTCACGGTTGTATTGCTCGGCAAGTTGTTCGACGAGCTGCTCAATTTCACCTGCACTGTCGATAAAATAATCAAACAGAGCATCTTCTTGCCTTACCGCATCGGCGATCAGTTGAATCGGCTGTTTGACGGTCAGCATATGCGCGAGCAGCCGTACAATGAACAAATACAACTGCACGTTGGCGGGGGTGTTGGCTGGGATCTCTTTTAATATATGACGTAAATAATTCTCCATATAAAGATGGAGACCATCGCTGATACTGCGCCATATTTGCTCTTTACTACCGAAATGATGACGCAGCAAACTGTGCGAAACCCCAGCTTTTTCGCTGATCGTTCGTAATGACACTCGTGCATAACCTAGCTCGCAAAACAGATCCGCAGCGACCACTAGAATGTCTCTTTTGGTTTTTTGGGCATCAGTGGCACTTCGGCGGCCTTGTCTTTTGGTCATTTTTTAACTCGTCTCATTTTTTAACGAGCGCAGTTGTACCAGATTTGAGAGGCAGTTTCACGGAAAAACGCGTTGGCAGTCATAACCGATGATAAGGTTATGACTGCACAATGTTAATTGGATCAGAGATAAAGGGAGAGTTTGCTGATTAGAAAATCAATATCATCGCGTGAGACGTCTTTATGGGTCACAAAACGTACCGGATTACCTGGCGAAACTTTTATTCCATCTTGCGCCAACTGATTGGTAATTGTATGGATATCGATAGAATCAGCTAATTTGGCAAATACGATGTTAGTTTGCACTAAATCTGGATTGACGGAAAACCCGTTTAAGTCCGCTAATTTGCGCGCTAAATATTGGGCATTGTCGTGATCAGTCTTCAGCTGAGTGACTTGTTCAGTCAATGCAAGATGGCCTGCTGCGGCCAAAATGCCTGCTTGACGCATGCCGCCACCGAGCATTTTTCTTAAACGTCGAGCCTTGGCAATGTAGGTTTTTGAACCCAACAGCAGCGAGCCGATAGGAGCTGAAAGCCCTTTAGATAAACAGACCGTCATTGAGTCAAAGTATTGCGCAATCTCTTTAACATCCACATCCAGCGCTACAGCGGCGTTGTATACGCGCGCGCCATCTAAATGCAGTGCCAAATGGTGTTGATCAACAAACGTTCGTGCTTGCGCTAAATAGGCGAGTGGTAGAACTTTGCCATTGATGGTGTTTTCAAGGCTAAGTAATCGAGTGCGAGCAAAGTGGGCATCATCAGGTTTAATGGCCGCGCGCAGTTTATCGAAGTCTAACGTGCCATCAGGGTTATTTTCGATTGGCTGCGGCTGAATAGAGCCAAGAACCGCGGCGCCCCCCGCTTCATATTTGTAGTTGTGCGCTTGTTGGCCACACAGGTACTCATCGCCACGCTCACAATGTGACATTAAACCCAGCAGGTTGGCTTGTGTGCCTGACGTGGTAAATAGCGCCGCTTCAAAACCGTGTCGCTGCGCGGCCCACTCTTCTAAGGCGTTGACGGTTGGGTCATCGCCATACACATCATCACCCACGTCGGCATTAGCCATTGCTTCACGCATCGCGGCGGTGGGTTTAGTAACGGTATCTGATCGAAAATCCATATAATCTCCTCATGCGTTTTTCTATTTTTGCTAGAAGCTTTTTCACTTCAATGTTTATCTGTGCTTGTACTTTATTGATAAATAAGCCCTTTATTGATGGCTAAGTATTTTATAGATAACCACACAGCTTCGCCTTACTTAGGCAGGCAATGGTTTTTGAATCTGTGATTTGCCCAGTGATGATTTTTTGCTCCAATTCCTGGATCGAAAGCGTCACCACCTCAATGACTTCATCATCGTCGCATGATAATCGTGCAGTTTTGCTTAACTGTTTAGCGACAAACAGGTGCTGTATTTCGTCACAAAATCCAGCTAATGGTGTGACTTGCCCTAAAGTGATCAGCTCACTTGCGCTATATCCTGTCTCTTCTTCAAGCTCACGGTGCGCGCATTCGGCTGGAAGCTCCCCCTTTTCTAAAGTGCCTGCTGGGAGCTCTAACAACCACTTTTTGAGTGAGGGGCGAAACTGATTAATCAGAATAATATCGCCTTGTTCTGTGATCGGCAAAATCACGGCCGCGCCCGGATGGACTATGGTGGTGTGCTCAATGCTTTTGCCCGTAGGAAGGGTGACATCCTCTTGCACTAATGAAATGGTTTTCCATGTATGTATGGTTTTGCTCATGCAAACTCTTCTTTAATTGTGGCTAGCCAATGACTGATATGGTGATAAGGGTTCAACCTTACCGAGAATCTGTGGCTAAGACAAAGTAAAACGATAACCTAAGTATCAATATTGCTTGCACAATCAGTGATGTCAGTCTCATATATGCAAACATTGATTTCGAAGAATTTCACAGAAAAGAGATCTGCTATAAGTGGGCGCTTATACTAAAATCTATTTGTAACAAAACAATAACAGTCGTATAAAGTTATGTATACAAACCATTTGGAGCGCTTAAGTGATCAATTTTACTCCTGCATCTCATGCGCAAAAAGCGCTACTTTCAGAGCGCATAAATAAGCTTGCTAAGGCTTTATCGGATGGTGTTTATGAGCGTGAAGACACCATCAAACTTTGTCTACTGGCTGCTTTAGCGGGGGAAAGTGTTTTCCTACTCGGCCCTCCTGGTATTGCAAAAAGTTTGATTGCGAAACGTCTGATCCAAGCCTTCGATAACAGCAGTTATTTTGAATACCTCATGACGCGTTTCTCAACACCAGAAGAGGTATTTGGTCCATTAAGCATTCAAGAATTAAAAGATAATGGGCGCTATGTTCGCCTAACCAAAGGCTATCTTCCTACCGCACAAGTGGTTTTTCTTGATGAAATTTGGAAAGCAGGCCCCGCCATTTTGAACACCTTATTAACGGTTGTGAATGAAAAGACCTTCAAAAATGGGAGTGATATTGAACGTGTACCAATGCGTCTTCTGGTTTCGGCATCGAACGAATTACCGGATGAAGAGAGTGGTTTAGACGCCTTGTACGATCGCATGTTAGTGCGTGTGTTTGTCAACCGTATTCAAAATAAGCAGAATTTCAAATCGATGCTAACTGTCGGTACGCCACAAGAAGCGCGCATCCCTGAAGGGCTTGCGATTACCGATGAAGAGTATCACTCATGGCAGCGACAACTTGACGATTTACTGTTGACAGATGACGTGTTTGAAAAGTTATTTGAGCTGAAAAACATGCTAGAGCATGCCGTTGAAAACCAGCCCGCTGCGGCAAGTATTGATATGTACGTTTCAGACCGCCGTTGGAAAAAAGCGGTGAAACTGCTCAAAGCGAGTGCGTTTTTTAATGGCCGCGACTCAATCAACCCGCTTGATTTACTGCTGCTGCAAGATTGTCTTTGGAATAGCCCCGATTCTCGCGATATTGTGCGCCGCGTTATCCGCGACTTTGCGTTGAAACATGCTTTTGACCAACAAGAAGTTGAACATCAAATCGTAGTGTGTCGTGAAGAGCTGGCTGAGATTCAAGAAGAGCTAGAGTCTGAATTTGGCATGTTGCTCTCGCTGGAAACATCATCCGGTTTGATTAAAAAGCAAGTGCATCAGTTTGATACCAAATCGGCAAAAACCTATCAGGTAGGCACCGCTCATGACTTGGTCAAATTGGTATTGCTGCAAAGCAATATGTCCGTCTCTGAGGCCGAAAAAGGCGATAGCCGCTGGGTTTATGTGCCTAAAAGCGAGCTTGAAAGAACGATCAAAGAGGGGCATGGCGATGTGTATGGTTATGTAAATCAAAATACCAATTTGTGCCGCTTAAGGTTTGATTTAGATGCTGGTAATAACCTCGTTCTTAAAGATATTGCTAATCGCTCGGTGTTGGTGAGTTTGGTGACTGAGCAAGGTTTAGACGAAAGTCTTTATCAAGAGTGGCTTACGAAAGCGGATCAAGCCGTTGCACAGTTGCAACATGCCGAACACCATTTGCGTAAAGTGCGTTCTAAGTTTCACGGCGCTTTGCCGCATAACTTCATTGATCCGGAGCTGCCCACCGCTATGGAAGCGACGCTGCAGCATCTACAGCAATTACTTGAATCGACTCATACCGAATGCGAAAAAACGGTGCTTCGTTTTAAAAACCTAAACCAGTTTTTTGCGTAAGGAGAGAAGATGCTTGGTGCCGATGGTTTAAATTTAGCGTTAATGATTGCCGATTCGGGCATCATTGATACGGCAGTGAATGATTTGCTTGCGCGCTCGCAAGTGATGATGATGGCTGAAAACCGCGGCGTGGCGAATTCAGTTAAAAATCACCTAACTAAGTGGCGTGGTAGTGTCAAAAAACGCATTACAAAAGTGTGTGAAACTGAGCGTTTTCAACAAGAGCTGACCTTATACCAAGAAGTAATTCACTGGGATGAAGAGACCTTCTTTACCCGGATTAACGAGATAATCAAACAGTTGGAATGGCACTCAGCATTTTATCTCCAAGCACGTCGTTTAATCGAAAAAAACAAGGGGTTGCATAACCCCATGTTCCCTCATTTCTTTTGTGACCAATGGTATCAAAGCCTTTGCCATGCGATTAAACAAGCGCAAATCAACGAACTTGAAAGTAACAAAGAAAAAGTGTTGGCCGATTTGTACCAGCGTATGGAAACCATGAAAAACATGGATAAAGTCACGGAATCGGGTGATGAAAGCAGCGTCGGTCGCTTGTGGGATATGGCATCGGCGAAGCTCAGTAAAACAGACATTAGTGTCATGAAACGCCATGCGGAATTTTTGAAAAAGAACAAAGGATTGCAAGAGATTGCTGAACAGCTTGGGCGCATGGCTGGCGAAGTAGATGACCCGGATCTCAACCGTACTCCAGCCGAAGCGCTGCAAATGGTGGAGGAGAAATCGGACGAAGCGACGGATGACATCGTCGGCATCCACGAAAGTGATGATCTGAACAAACTGCTGCCCAACGAAACCATGTTTCTTGCCTATCCTGAACTTGAGGTGGTTTTCTACAAGCATTTAGTGGATAAGCGCTTGATGAACTATCGCATGCAAGGCAAGTCTCGCACCTTGCGTAAAGTCAAAGCGTACCAACCAGAGCACAAACAGTTTGAGATTGAAAAAGGGCCGTTCATCGTATGTGTGGACGCTTCTGGTTCCATGAGTGGTTTCCCAGAACAGTGTGCAAAAGCGATGGCTTATGCTCTGATGCAGATCGCTCTGGCTGAGAGGCGCGAGTGCTACGTGATGCTGTTTTCTACTCAGCAAATTACCTATGAGCTGACCAAGCAAGATGGCTTGCGTGAAGCGAGTGATTTTTTAAGTTATTCATTTCACGGCGGAACGGATTTAGACCCTGTGCTAGAACAATCGGTTGAACTGATGAACAGTGACAAATACCGCAATGCAGATTTGGTCGTATTGTCGGATTTCATCGCACCTAAACCGCCGGAAGCTCTACTAGAAAAAATCGCGACCTTAAAACATCAAAAAAATCGTTTCCATGCGGTGAGTTTGTCTCGCTATGGTAATCCACAGTTGATGGCGATGTTTGATCACTGCTGGGCATACCATCCTAATCTCGTCGGGCGACTGATGAAAAAATGGTAACGATCACTTTAAGAGTTGATGGATTGTTGCTCTAATTGTTCGCCTTCTATCCTTTGCGGGTCGATTCTTAGTCACTTGATTCATAAGTGGAAAATTTATTGTTGACTCATTTTCTTAATCCGTTAAAGTACGCCTCGTTCTCACGGCAAAGCCCAAAAGAACAATGTCAGGAGTTAGTTGCTCAGCAAGATGAGCAAAGTTATTAAAAGCTGCAAAGCAATGTTTAATAGCAAATGTTGTTAATAACCAAATGTTGTTAATAATAAAGCTAGCGAATGTACTTCAAAAAATTTTCGATGGTGTGTAACTGATTCAGTTGACGGCATCGCAATCCAGAATTGCGTGCCCTGGTGGTGAAATTGGTAGACACAAGGGATTTAAAATCCCTCGACTTTCGAGTCGTGCCGGTTCAAGTCCGGCCCGGGGCACCATCTATTCTTTGCTCATTAAGAGCAACAAAAAATTAAAGGCGCGATGGCAGACTGGTTATGCAGCGGATTGCAAATCCGTAGACCTCGGTTCGACTCCGGGTCGCGCCTCCAAAAACAAAAAAAGACGCTTTTTAGCGTCTTTTTTTGATCTATGTGATTAAGAATCAACAGCCTGTTTAGAAAATAACGCCATCGGTATGATGGCGTTAACATGACATTGACAGCAATGCACAGAGGTGAGTGTTAAGCCGCCTTTTCGGTTTGATAATTTCCCAGTAGGGCACTGTAAATTTCTTGGTCGCTTAAGACGCCGACGAGCTGATTATTTTCCATCAGAAGAATCGGATTTTGAGTTCGATGTTTCAACTCAATCGCGCTACGCATATCAATATCAGGTGTTGTAATAATCATCATCGATGAATCAATGTTCGACATATCGCTGACTTGGGTATCCCAGTGGATAAGATCGGTCGACGTTGCTCCATATAGTGTCAGAGTTTTATCATGTTGTGCGACCCAAACATCCTGTTTTTTGCAGACCTGCCAACGTTCGTCTTGTTGCTTTAACTGTTCGATGGGCTGCATTAACGAACGTCCTTTCAGTACGTTAAGAGGGTTAGTGTGTGCCACAAACTCTTTAACATAGTCCGTTTTTGGTGTAAGGACAATTTCTTCTGGCTTACCGTGCTGAATCAGTTTTCCTGACTCCATAATCGCGATGTTATTGCCTATTTTTAGCGCTTCATCTAAATCGTGGCTAACAAATAAGATCGTCTTGTTGAGTTTGCTTTGTAGCTCTAATAACTCATCTTGCAGTTGCGCACGAATCAGCGGATCAAGTGCTGAGAACGGTTCGTCCATTAACAGGATGTCACTGTCCATTGCAAAAGCACGCGCTAAACCGACACGTTGCTGCATGCCGCCAGAAAGTTCGTGGGGGAATTTATCTTCCCATTCAGCAAGGCCAACCATCGAAAGCTGTGCACGGGCATGTTGGTGGCGTCTTTTCTTGCTCATTCCTTGCATTTCTAAGCCAAACGCCACGTTATCTAAAACCGATAACCAAGGCATAAGGGCAAACTTTTGAAACACCATCGAGACACGATTCGTCCTTAAATGCTGAAGCGTTGCTTTATCACAGCTGGCAAGGTCAACAAAGCGTTCGCCATCTTTTAATTCTAATGATCCCCGGCTGATGGTATTCAAGCCATTCACCGCGCGTAGCAAGCTCGATTTCCCTGAACCAGACAGCCCCATCAAGACGCAAATCTCGCCTTCTTTAACAGTAAGGCTGACATTGTTTACCCCTACGACTTGACCGCAGGCATCGATAATCTCTTGGCGAGATTTACCCGCGTCGAGTCGTTGCAGTGCTTCATTTGGGTTCTGACCAAAGATAACATCGAGGTTTTTAATGGTAATTGCATCCATGATTATGCGTCCTTATTATTTTGATGTGGGGTTTTGCATAAACGATCAAGAATGATGGCGACTAAAACGATGGCTAAACCAGCTTCAAAACCTTGAGAAATATTGACGGTATTGAGTGCACGAATTACGGGTTTGCCAAGGCCGTCAGCCCCAACTAAGGCGGCAATCACAACCATGGAAAGTGATAACATAATACATTGTGTTATCCCCGCCATGATACTAGGCAGAGCCGCTGGTAACTCTACTTTAAGCAGCAAATTCATACGACTAGAGCCGAACGCTTTACCCGCTTCAACTAACTCTTCCGGTACTTTAGTAATCCCAAGATAGGTGAGGCGAATGGGGGCGGCGATGGCAAAGATAATGGTTGAAATGAGCCCCGGAACAATACCCAAACCGAACAGAACTAGCGTTGGAATGAGGTAAACAAAGGTTGGTACCGTTTGCATTAAGTCAAGAATTGGGCGCATCAGCGTATAAAGCCATGGTCGATGCGCGGCGATAATGCCCAATGGTACGCCAATTAATACGGAAATCGTTGTCGCGGCAAACACCAAGACAAAGGTTTCCAGCATTTCTTGCCAGTAGCCAAGGTTTAGAATAAGCAGTAGGGCAGCAATAACAAATACCACCAATGAAATCTGACGATGCAGATACCATGCAATGGCTGCGGTGACTAAAATCGGCACGGCAGGGGGCATCCATTTAAACACATCAACTAAAGATAAAATGATGGTCTCAAGTAAGTAGGAAACAGTATCAAAAAATGTGGCTGCATGGATGGTCAGCCAGTCAACGCCACTTTCCATCCAACGACCTAAGGGGATTTTGTTCTCTGTAATAAAATTCACGGTATAGCCTTTTGGAAGGTGAAATGATCACCTCCTCCTTTAAATTAATTTATGCTTTAAATGGCGCTAAATAGTTGCTGATAGCTTGTTGTGCCGGTGTTCCAGCTTTGGTTTTTACATTCTTTAGCCATGGAACAATACTTTCTGGATGTTTGATTAACCATTGGCGAGCGGCTTGTTCTGGTAACACGCCTTGGTTGAGAATGGATTCCATCAGTTGGTTTTCCATTTCAAGAGAGAAAGTCAGGTTTTTTAATAAATTACCGACATTTGGGCATTGTGCTAGGTAGTTTTGACGCACATTGGTGTAGACATTTGCACCACCGTAGTTTGGGCCAAAGTAATCGTCACCGCCATCAAGGTATTCCATTTCAACATTGCTGTTCATTGGGTGCGGAGCCCAACCTAGAAACACAATCCACTGATTACGACGTACTGAACGTGCCACTTGTGACACCATGCCCGCTTCACTTGACTCAACAACGCTAAAATCTTTCAGCTCAAAAGCGTTTTCATCAACCATCGATTGGATCAAGCGATTACCGTCATTGCCTGGTTCAATACCATATATTTTGCCGCGAAATTTATCTGAAAATTGAGCGATATCAGCAAACGATTGGACACCGGCATCATAAACGTACTTAGGCACAGCGAGTGTGTATTTTGCTCCTTCCAAGTTAGCGCGTAGAGTTTCAACCGTTCCAGCTTCACGGTATTTGGCAATATCACCTTCCATGGTTGGCATCCAATTACCGAGGAATACATCAATGTCACCGTTCGCCATAGATGAGTAGGTCACGGGTACTGAGAGTAAATCGATTTTTGTCTGATAGCCTAACCCTTTGAGCAGCTCTGTGGTCACGGCTGTTGTGGCGGTAATGTCTGTCCAACCCACATCAGCAAAGCGCACCGTATCGCATTGATTGGCGTAAGCGTTGGCGCTGAGCAGAGTCGTCATTGCAAGTGTGAGCACGGTTTTTTTAGTAATAGACATGTTATTTCCTTGTATTTTTGACTGACTTTATAAATTTTATGAGTAAGCGTCCGGCTTTCTCATTGGTGGTTTTATTCTTTGTTTGGTTTGCCAGTCTGGTGCAATCCATACTGGAGCTTCAGTACTGGCTAATAGCGGTTTGCCTAAAATAAGATCGGCGGCGCGCTCTGCGACCATGATGGTTGGCGCATTCAGGTTCCCGTTGGGAATGCTTGGGAATATCGAGGAATCCACCACGCGTAAAGCTTGAATTCCGCGCACTTGGCATTGTTCATTCACCACCGCCATTGGGTCGTCATCTGCGCCCATTTTGCAGCTGCAAGAGGGGTGATAAGCGCTTTCCACATTCTGTTTGACCCATGAATCAATATCGTCATCGCTTTGGATCTCTTCCCCCGGTTGAATTTCTTCGCCCCGATAAGTATCCAATGCTGGTTGCGCTAGAATTTCGCGGGTGAGACGAATGCAATCGCGCCAATCTTGGCGATCTTGTTCGGTTGATAGGTAATTAAATGCGATAGAGGGTGAAACCGTTGGATCGCGAGAGACAATTTGTACTTGTCCTCGGCTTTCTGGTTTATTGGGCCCCACATGAACTTGGAAGCCGTGACCATCAAAGGCCGCTTGGCCGTCGTACCGCATCGCAGCAGGTAAAAAGTGGTATTGAATATTTGGCCATTTGAGCCCTGCGCGAGAGCGAATAAACGCGCACGACTCGAAGTGGTTGGTTGCCCCTAATCCTTTACGAGTTAAGATCCATTCAGTGCCGATAAGCCCTTTGCTGATTAAACCGAGTTTACTGTTTAGTGTGATCGGCTGTTTGCAGTGGTATTGAAAATAGATCTCTAAGTGATCTTGCAGGTTTTGACCCACGCCAGGCAGGTCTTGCTTCAGTTTCACACCAACTTGTTCAAGCAGCGCTTTAGGGCCAATACCCGAAAGTTGCAAAAGTTGAGGAGAGCCAATAGAACCAGCACTTGACATCACTTCTCGCAAGCAAAACGCTTGTTGGATCTTGCCTGATTTTTCAAACTCAACGCCGATGGCCTTTTGCTCTTCAATCAAGATCTTATGTGCCACAATTCCTGTCTTTACGGTGAGGTTCGGTCGCTTCATCGCGCGGCGTAAATAGGCATTGGACGTTGAGGCGCGAACTCCAGAATCTACCGTCATATGCATTGGTCCGAAACCTTCCTGCTGATAAGCATTGTAATCGTCAGTTTCTGGATAACCGGCTTCTTTGCCCGCATCGATGAAGGCTTGATAAAGTGGGTTCAATTGCATGTCGTTACCGTTACAAGTACCGACGGGCCCGTTGCCGCCACGATAAGCGTTCTCGCCACCTATCCAAGATTCAGCGCGGCGAAAATAGGGTAAACAATTTTGATAATTCCAACCCTCAGCGCCCAGTGATTCCCATTCATCAAAATCGCAAGCGTGGCCACGAACGTACACCATGCCATTAATAGACGAGCTGCCACCGAGTACTTTTCCCCGTGGGCAATGTAACTGACGCCCGTCGAGATAGGGCTCTGATTCGGTTTCAAATTGCCATGCGTATTTTTCGCTGTTCATCGGGTAAGAAAGGGCGGTGGGCATTTGAATAAAAATGCTTTTATCGCTACCACCTGCTTCGAGCAGTAAAACCTGATGCTCGCCCGACTCGGTTAAGCGATCGGCAAGAACACAACCCGCCGAGCCCGCGCCGACGATAATGTAATCAAAGTGATTTAACATAGAAGGCTCCTTTGACGATTAAGCATATGGGCTAGCAAAATCATCTAGCTCCACTAAAATGCTCTTGGTTTGGGTATAGTGCTTCAAGGTTTCTATGCCATTTTCACGACCAATTCCGGAATGCTTATAACCACCAACAGGCATTTCTGCTGGAGAGTCTCCCCAGGTATTTATCCAGCAGATCCCGGCTTGAAGTTGGTGAATTACTCGGTGTGCACGTGAAAGGTTCTGTGTGAACACTCCTGCAGCTAAGCCATATTGAGTGCCATTCGCGCGCGCGATCACTTCGTCTTCATCGCTAAACTTAAGCACTGACATCACAGGGCCAAAGATTTCTTGCTGCACGTGAGCCATGTCATCAGTGCAATCAATGAAAACAGTTGGTGCAACAAAATTGCCCTTATTTAGGCCGTTATCGGTAACTTGATAACCACCAGTGAGCAAAGTTGCTTGGCTAGCTTTGGCTTGCTCAATCGCTGTGAGCACTTTGCTTAAATGAGGTTTGGAAATTAACGCGCCAATCTGGGTGTTGATATCCATAGGATCGCCAATCACTAATTGTTCAGTACGCAGCTTAAGCTGAGCGACAAACGCATCGTAGAGGCTGTCGTGCACGAAAACGCGCGTCCCATGGGTACACACTTCGCCTTGGGTATAAAAATTTGCCACCATGGCAGCGGAGACAGCTTGATCAAGCTTGGCATCATCAAAAATAATGAGCGGTGACTTTCCGCCCAATTCCATAGTGACAGACTTCAAGCTGCGAGCGCTGTCTGCCATCACGGTTTTCCCGGTACCCGATTCACCGGTAAAAGAGACTTTGGCAATATCTGGGTGGGCCGTCAGCATTTGACCTACGCGGTAATCACCTTGAACCACGTTAAAGACGCCGTCTGGCACTCCGGCTTCACTGAAGATCTCTGCCAGTTTTAATGCGCTTAATGGCGTTTCCTCTGAGGGCTTGAAAATCATCACATTGCCGGCAGCCAGTGCTGGCGCTGATTTCCACATCGCGATTTGAATCGGATAATTCCATGCGCCAATGCCCGCGCAGATGCCTAATGGCTCGCGGCGAGTATAAAAAAACTGATGTCCATTGAGCGGCTGTTGCTCGCCTTGAAGCGATGGGGCTAAATTTGCAAAGTACTCAATGACGTCTGCGCCAGTCGCAATATCAACGCAATTGGCTTCTTGAATCGGCTTACCGGTATCGAGAACTTCAAGTACAGCAAGTTCATCGTTTCGTTCTCTAAGTATTTTTACTGCTTTTAGCAAAATACGGCTGCGTTCTGTTGCGGTCATTCTTGACCATACCGCGAATCCTTGCTTGGCAGAGGTGATAGCTTGTTCAATGTCATTGGCACTGGCGTGCTGCAATCTTGCTATCACTTCACCTGTTGCTGGGTTGTAGGTATCGAAACGTTCTCCTGAAGTCGCAGATCGGAGCGTTCCGTTGATATAAAGCGATTGTATTTCCATTTTAAGGCCTGAAGTGAGTTGTTATTGCGCGTAAAACGCTAATTGTTTATTGAGGTAATCGTTAATGATGGAATGTGCTTGAGCAGGGTCGATCCCTTTGGGGTTTAATGCTCCGCGTAGCCAAATGCCATCAATCAGTGACGCGATACCATGAGCCACGAGGTTGACTTGTTCTGATGGGAGCAGCGGCTTGAGTTCAATCTTAAGATGAGAAAGTAACCGCTGTTCATTGACGTATTGCAGGCGATTTAATTGTGCGTCGTGCATGGAGTAAGCCCAAAACGCTAACCATGTTTTAACGACTTGGTTTTCCGCTTGGAACCCTTTGAAATTGCCGGTTACGATGGCATTAATGCGTTCGTAATGAGCCTCTTTTGGGAGTTGGTTTAAATGCTGAGTGATGGTGGTTGAAAGTTCACGTAAAACAACACGCATTGTCTCTTCCAATAATCCATGCTTGCCGCCAAAGTAGTGATTGATAATCCCTGTCGAGACACCTGCTTCTTTGCTGATTAAAGCGATACTTGCGCCATGTAATCCAACGCGTTCAATGACTGTCATTGTTGCGGCGACAAGTTGAGGTTTGCGTATGTCTGGCATCCCTACCTTTGGCATAATTCATCCTGATTATTTTATATTGAACGATTAGTTAAATATAAAATGCCATGATAATGTTTAGAGTTCAAATCTATTTTTGCGTAATAATTGCCATTGAATTTGCATGGTTAATAATAAATATTATTTTAATTCAATTGATTACAATTAATTTTCCATAATTGTTTAGTGTGAAAAATATTTGAAGTCACCGTGTTTTTTGTTCGGTGCTAGCTTCTATCGTTCATCGAAGAAATCTTTATTGCGGATGTATTTACTCATGAGGTGATAAGAGAAGGGGCGAACTAGCCAGCTCAATAAAGACCTGCCTAATCGAATGAACGTTGGTGTGTTTTCGTAAATACGCCCATTGTAAAGCCACAGCAATTTACCCACATGCCAATAGATTAAAGGAATGGGTGGCATAAAGGTGACGATGTCGAGGTCACAACAGATACGATAGGTTTTGTGACTAAGCGCGTAGCGTTGACGAAAACGCCAATTACCAATCGCGGGTTGGCCGAATGTCACAATGCGTTTGATGCATTTTGGGTATTTCTTTTCGATGTAGTCAGCAAAGATACACCCAATAGCCCCACCCGAAGAGTGACCAGTGATGGCAATGCGTTTGCCGCTCTCGATCAGAGGAACAACGACGGCTTCCAGCCGCTGTAAAACAGATAGGCCGAGTTTATCTTCGTTACGCGTTGGCAGGCTCTCTTGATGCAGGAGATGGTAAAAGCCCGCATGAATACGGTAATCCAATCCTAAGTGCTGACAGCTGCGTGTCCACATCGCAAAGTTCAAAAGCCAATCACTGACACTGTGCGAACCTTTGATGACGACCACGGCCTCTTCTTGGTTTTTACTCCACAGCACTCGAATCATGATTTTACCAAACTGGTTACGGATGATGTGCTGACCGTTCGGGTCAAAACCGTAACGTGTCTGCCTAAACACTCTGGGATAAGCAAGGTTGCACAGCACGGCATAGCGTTCGTATTGATAGCGTTTAAGTGGTTTCACATGACGGCTCTCGAAGATATTGAGCTAACGTAGCGATTGAATGTGAATGCTTTATGAACGGTGCAGTTTTGGGTGGAGGAGTATTTATATTTAAATGCTGTCAGCCATAAAGATGCGAAGGACAGAATGTCAAAATTCCCTCCCCTTCAAGGGGTAGGGTCTGTACACCCCCTCCTAACCCTGTCTCTTATACACAAATCCCCAAGCCTCTGCTTGGGGATTTTTTTGAACTAATTTTATGTTTCATGATCTGATCATCTAAGCAATAACAAGGATGATTAGAATGACTTATATAGAACCAACCCTCTGGGCACAAAAGCAATTTGGTCAAGCTCACCTCAATGACCCAAGACGTACTCAAAGACTCGTTGCCCTAGCTGCCTCTCTGGCCGAGCAACCTGGCGTACCGGTCTCGAAACTCATCATCTCCCCTGCAGATATGGAAGGGGC
>NZ_CAWNMR010000014.1:0-53066 GCF_963875615.1 Vibrio sp. V09_P4A23P171 | reverse complement strand
CTTGGTTGCTGGCAGTACCCCCTCCTAACCTCCCCCTAAAAGGGGGAGGAACAGAACGGTATACAGACCGAAGACATGCTTTACATAAGTCACACTCAAAAATAGTGTGAAATAGTCAAATAGCGGGCGCGAATGTGCTCTATCAGCAAGCGGACTTTATTCGGGGGTTGGCGAGTAAAGGGATACACGGCGTATATACCCAATTTTTTGCCCACTTGTTCCGGGAAAATATCCACTAGCTGGCCGTTCCGAAAATCATGATAAACCAAACAGCGCGGCACATAAGCAATGCCGTGGCCGCCTAAAGCCGCTTTTCTCAATGCCGTGGCGTTATCCGTAGAAAAGCAGCCCGAGACTGTGACAATGTAGTTTCCTTTGCGGCCTTTAAATTCCCACTCGCTCGCGCCTGTGGTTTGGTAGGCATATTGAAAACAGTTGTGGTTGACTAAATCTTCCGGTTTTAACGGTTTTCCATTTTTCGCAATATAAGAGGGAGAAGCGCACACAACCCACTGTGAGTCTAAAATATGCCGCGCAATTAAGCTTGAATCTTCCAAATAACCAGTGCGGATCACTAAGTCAAAACCTCCTTCCACTAAATCAACAAAACGGTTATCAAGCGACATGTCCACCGTTAAGCCGGGGTGTAAATTGCAAAATTCCGCAACCGCGTCGGCCAATATTAGATCGCCTGATATGGTGGGTACCGACATTTTGATGTGGCCGCTGACATTTTCACCAAACCCAGACACCGCATCGACGGCTTCTTGAGTGGCAAGCTTCACATTTTTCGCACCCTGTAACAGTGCCTTGCCCGCTTCAGTCAGAGTTAATTTACGCGTAGTTCGATATAATAGCTGCACGCCTAACTCTTCTTCTAAACGCGCCATTCTTTTACTAACTACCGAATTTGTAAGGCTATTCTGTTCTGCTACTTTACTAAAACTTCCCAGTTCCATCACTTGTGAAAACAATATTAGGTCGTCTGCTCGCATCTTATTATGTCAATTTTGGAATTAATTATTTTCATTATTTCCCTATATCCATAAAAAATAAAGGAGTAAATTCACCCGGAATTAACAAAAACATCACAAATATAATAATTTAGCTACCCGACGTGGCCGAAAGGTCTGTAGCCCCTACAGGATGTCTGCTCCTCAACTATCCTACTATTTAGAGCTAGTACGAAGAGCACACTTTACGAGGAAGTATCCAATGAACGAAACCTTACTGGCACTAGTGGCCTTCTCCCCCATTGTGGTGGCAGCGATTCTTTTAGTCGGGCTCAACTGGCCTGCGAAAAAGGCGATGCCCGTGGCCTTTGCATTAACTGTGGCCATCGCCCTCACCTTTTGGGATATGTCGGCAAACCGCGTGCTCGCTTCTGTTTTGCAAGGGTTCGGTATCACGATTTCCGTGCTCTGGATTGTGTTTGGCGCAATCTTCCTACTCAACACCTTAAAACACACTGGTGCTATCACCACCATTCGTAACGGTTTTACGGATGTTTCGGCTGATCGCCGTGTGCAAGCCATTATCATTGCGTGGTGTTTTGGCTCTTTTATTGAAGGCGCTTCTGGTTTTGGTACACCGGCGGCTATCGCGGCTCCGTTGCTGGTTGCGATTGGTTTTCCTGCGTTGGCTGCCGTATTGATGGGGATGATGATCCAATCCACTCCTGTCTCTTTCGGCGCAGTGGGTACGCCCATTATTGTTGGGGTAAACAAGGGGTTAGATACGCACAACATCACCGAAACGCTGATCAGCAACGGTTCAAGTTGGGATGTGTATTTACAGCAAATCACCGCCAGTGTCGCCATCACCCATGCGATAGTCGGTACATTGATGCCAGTATTAATGGCGATGATGTTGACGCGCTTTTTCGGTAAGAACAAAAGCTGGACCGAAGGGTTAGATATTTTGCCTTTTGCGATTTTCTCTGGCTTGGCTTTTACTGTGCCTTACGCGCTAACGGGCGTCTTTCTTGGCCCAGAATTTCCCTCATTAATCGGTGGCTTGATCAGCTTGGCACTGGTTGTCACGGCCGCGAAAAAAGGCTTTTTAGTACCAAAATCGCAATGGGATTTTCCAGAAGAGAAATCGTGGCCCGCAGAGTGGTTAGGCTCATTAAAAATTGATATTGAGGAGATCAAAGCTAAACCGATGGGCCTTGCATTAGCTTGGACTCCCTATGTTCTGCTCGCGGTTATCCTTGTGGCAAGCCGTGTGAGCAGCGAATTTAAGTCACTGCTGGCTGGAGTGAGCCTATCCTTTAACAACATTCTGGCTGAAACAGGCATCAGCACGGCCATTCAACCGCTTTATCTTCCCGGTGGCATCTTGGTTTTTGTCGCGTTACTGGCAGTAATATTGCAGTCACGCAGTGCGACACCACTCATCAAAGCATTCGGTGAATCAAGCAAAACGCTGATCGGTGCGGGCTTTGTGTTGGTATTTACTATCCCTATGGTGCGCATTTTTATTAACTCTGGCGTCAATGGCGCAGAGCTTGCGAGCATGCCTGTCACTACCGCCAATTTTGCCGCGGGTTTAGTCGGTGATGCCTTCCCTGCATTAAGTGCCACCGTTGGTGCACTTGGGGCGTTCATCGCAGGCTCAAATACGGTGTCGAACATGATGTTTAGCCAGTTCCAGTTTGAAGTGGCGCAAACACTCTCTATCTCCAGTGTGATGATCATTGCGCTACAAGCTGTTGGCGCAGCAGCGGGCAATATGATTGCGATTCACAACGTCGTCGCGGCATCAGCAACGGTCGGTTTATTGGGCCGTGAAGGAGCCACGCTGCGCAAAACCATTATCCCAACTTTCTACTACCTTGTGATGACCGGCCTTATCGGTTTAGTGGTGATTTACGGCTTTAATATGACCGACGTACTAATGACCCAGCAACCCTAAGTTTGGTGATGTGATTTGGTATCAACTTGGTTTTTATAACCATTAATCTTGTGTAATAAATGCAGAGCTCGCTAGGCGGCAGCTCTGTACAAATTAGGATTCAATCTATGATTATTTCAGCCTCCACCGACTATCGCGCTGCCGCGAAAGCGAAATTGCCTCCTTTTCTGTTTCATTATATTGATGGTGGCTCATACGGTGAGCACACGCTCACACGCAATACCGCGGATTTAGCTGACATCGCACTGCGCCAACGCGTGCTTAATGACATGTCAGAGCTCAGTTTAGAAACACAACTGTTTGGCGAACAGCTTGCAATGCCGATTGCACTTGCCCCTGTTGGCTTAACTGGTATGTACGCGCGGCGCGGCGAAGTGCAAGCGGCGCGCGCGGCTGAAAATAAAGGCATTCCTTTTACACTGTCTACCGTATCGGTTTGCCCGATCGAAGAAGTATCATCGGCGCTGGCTCGGCCGATTTGGTTTCAACTCTACGTACTTAAAGATCGCGGTTTTATGAAAAATGTGTTGGAGCGCGCCAAAGCCGCGGGGGTAAAAAACCTCGTGTTTACCGTGGACATGCCCGTTCCCGGCGCGCGTTACCGCGACATGCATTCTGGCATGAGCGGCCCTAATGCGGCGATGCGCCGAGTGTTTCAAGCGATGAAACACCCAAGCTGGGCGTGGGATGTCGGCTTGCTCGGTAAACCACACGATTTAGGCAATATTTCTGCCTACCGTGGCACGCCGACTAAATTGGAAGACTATATTGGTTGGCTTGGTGAGAATTTTGATCCTTCCATTTCATGGAAAGATTTAGAGTGGATCCGCGACTTTTGGGACGGCCCGATGATCATTAAAGGCATTCTAGATACAGAAGATGCCAAAGACGCGGTGCGATTTGGCGCTGATGGCATTATCGTATCCAACCACGGTGGTCGCCAGCTTGATGGGGTATTGTCAACCGCCAAAGCCTTACCTGCGATTGCTGATGCGGTGAAGGGCGACCTGAAAATTCTGGTCGATTCAGGGATTCGCACTGGGCTTGATGTGGTGCGCATGCTGGCGCTGGGCGCGGACTGCACGCTGCTGGGTCGCTCGTTTGTTTATGCATTGGCGGCGCAAGGTCAAAGCGGCGTTGAGAACTTGCTCGATTTGTATGAAAAAGAGATGCGCGTTGCCATGACCTTAACCGGAGCGAAAACCATTGCCGATTTGTCACGAGACTCGTTAGTCAAACTTTAATCTCATGATGACAAACCAACGGTAGCCGCACGTTAACCTATCCACAACCTCAATTTAAAATGGGAAACAATGATGGCCAGCACTCTTTCAGACGCCACCTATCGTCAACTGGAAACGCAACTCGCTACGCGCATCGACCCTGAGCGCATCATCACGCAGCAGGCAAAACGCCTTGCTTATGGCACTGATGCCAGTTTCTATCGCTTGGTGCCGAAAATTGTGCTGCGCTTACAAAGCCTTGATGAGGTCATTTTTGCCATTAAAAGCTGCCGCGAGCTTGGCGTTCACTGCACGTTTCGCGCCGCTGGCACCAGTTTATCTGGTCAGGCAGTTTCTGATTCGGTTTTGATCGCCTTAACCGATGACTGGCGAGGCCATAGCATTCACGATGAGGGCAAAAAAATCACCCTACAACCGGGGGTCATCGGAGCCGATGCCAACAAATACCTTGCCCCTTTTCAACGCAAAATCGGCCCAGATCCAGCCTCAATTAACACCTGCAAAATTGGTGGAATCGCCGCCAATAACGCCAGTGGTATGTGCTGCGGCACCGCGCAAAATTCTTACCGCACTGTCGATAGTATGAAGATCGTCTTCGCAGACGGTTCCGTGCTCGACACCGCAAACCCAGAAAGCATCGCTGCATTCAAAATCGCTAAACCCGAATTGATTGAAGGTATTGCTCAACTTCATGCACAAACGGCGCAAAATCACACACTATCAAAGCTTATTCACCACAAATATCGCCTAAAAAACACCACTGGCTACGCCCTAAATGCTCTCGTTGATTACTCTGATCCGATTGAAATTATTGAACATTTGATGATTGGGTCGGAAGGCACACTCGGTTTTATTGCCGACATCACCTACAACACCGTCATTGAGCACGCGCACAAAGCCTCGGCGCTGCTTGTCTTTGCTGATATTGAGCAGGCTAGCCAAGCGGTTACGACCCTGTCCAAAACCCCAGTTGCGGCAGTCGAAATGATGGATGGACGCGCGATGCGCTCTGTCGCTGACAAAGCTGGCATGCCCGCGTTTATTGCGCAATTGGATCTAGAAGCCGCTGCGCTGCTAATTGAGTCTCACGCCAGCGATCACGTAACACTTCATTCACAATGCAGCACCGTGATGGCAGCACTAAGCGACTATCAGATCATCGAATCCGTACCATTCACCTCTGATACCAAAACGGTGGCAACCTTATGGGGCATTCGCAAAGGGATGTTCCCTGCCGTCGGCGCGGTGCGCGAAGTAGGGACAACCGTCATCATTGAAGATGTGGCGTTTCCGGTAGAAAGCCTTGCCAATGGTGTGCGCGATTTGCAGGCTCTGTTTGATCACTACCACTATCACGAAGCCATCATCTTCGGCCACGCTCTGGAAGGCAACTTGCATTTTGTCTTTACACAAGGCTTTGATAGCCAAAGCGAGATCGACCGCTACGGCGCATTTATGGATGAAGTGGCCGAGCTGGTGGCAGTGAAATATCAAGGCTCACTCAAAGCCGAGCACGGCACGGGCCGCAACATGGCACCGTATGTGGAGTTGGAATGGGGCAAAGACGGTTACGCCTTAATGCAACAAATCAAAACCCTGTTTGACCCACAAGGCTTACTCAACCCCGGTGTTATTATCAACGATGATCCGCGTTCCCACTTAGCTAACCTAAAGCCGATGCCAGCGGCTGATGCCTTGGTCGATCGCTGCATCGAATGCGGGTTTTGCGAACCTGTTTGTCCATCTCGCACACTATCACTCTCGCCCCGTCAACGAATCGTCTTGTACCGCGAGCTACAACGTCGACGCGCGCAAGGTGAAACGGTAGAAGCTTCTGAGCTTGAAAAAGTCTTTGAATACCAAGGATTAGACACCTGCGCCGCAACTGGCTTATGCGCTGAGCGCTGCCCTGTTGGTATCAACACTGGCGATTTAGTGAAAAAGCTGCGCACCGCGAAATACCAAAAATTCATCCCCATTGCTACATGGACGGCGGATCACTTTGCCGCCACCACAGCCGTGGCTAAAATCGGCCTCAGTGCCAACCAATTGGCGAGCAAATGGCTGGGCGAGAAGTTAGTCGGCGGCGCAACCAACGGCTTGCGTAAACTCAGCAAAGGCAAAACGCCTATTTGGTATCCACAACTGCCGCAAGCCAATCATCAAAACTTAGCCATTGCAGTAGAAAACCTGCCGCGCCGTGAGAAAAAAGTCGTCTATCTACCCTCTTGTGCGAGCCGAAATATGGGCCAACAAAACAGCGCGGGCGATCAGCGGCCATTAACCGAAGTGACCTTATCGCTGCTTAACAAAGCAGGATATGAGGTGATCCTACCTAACGAGCTCAACAGCCAATGTTGTGGTATGCCCTATGACAGCAAGGGAATGAATGAGCTTGCACAGTCAAAAGCGCAGCAGTTAGAAGCCGCGTTATGGCAAGCTAGCCAACAAGGGCGATATCCGGTATTGATGGATACCAGCCCGTGTGCAAAACGCAGTATTGAACAATTTACCAAACCACTGGAGATCTTAGAACCCGTCGGTTTTGTCAATAAGTATCTGCTGGATTCTTTAGCTATCAAAGTCAAAGAAGAAACTGTGATGCTGCATATCACCTGCAGTGCGCGCAAAATGGGGTTAGAAGCCGAGATGCTCAAATTGACCCAAACCTGCGTCAGCACGGTGATTGTGCCAGAGCATATTCAATGCTGCGGCTGGGCGGGCGATAAAGGCTTTACCACGCCAGAACTGAATGCGGCGGCCGTTCATCCGCTCAAAGAGCAAGTCCCTGCTCACTGCGAACGCGGATTCAGTAATAGCCGTACCTGTGAAATTGGCCTATCACACCACAGCGGCATTCCATATCAATCCATTTTGTATTTGGTCGATGAAGTGTCTAAACCGCTTTGATCTACCCTCAATCTTAAAATAGCTCATTGGATAAAATGGGCTGTTTTTTTGTCTCTTTATCTGGCGTACCTTTACCTCGCATACCAAGAGTTTGTAAATACGCTTTGGGGCTTAAACCAAACTGCAAACTGACTGCGAAAGCGTTGATTAAATCGCTGTTCCGATTGGTAGCCGCAACACTGTGCCAATATCGCTATATTTCGTTGGCCACTTTGCATTAAGTTCAGCGCGTGATTCACACGCACTTCAGCCAAAACCTCACGGTAACGGGTGCCATGTTGCTTTAAGCGTCGAATTAAGGTCGCGCGGCTCATGGCAAAGTGCGTTGCTACCCGCTCAAGTGGATGTTCTTCTTCTGGTGACTGGGCGAGGTAGTTTCTCAGCTTCTGCTCAAAGGGTAGAGAATTACTCTCAAAGAGCCAATGCAGTGCACCTTGCTCAGCCAATTGTTGGTATAACACCATCAGTAGATAGGCTTGGGTTTCTTGGCTGATTAACGAAAGATCGAACGAGGCGAGCGCATTGAGCGAACTTTTCAGTGAGGGGCTGGTTGAAATCACAGGCCACATAACTGGGCGATCATGACTTGCGCTTAACGCAAGCATCGCCTCGGTCGGGCGGTAGGTGAAACTGAACAGCCTTGAAGAGAAGTAACCGTGTTCTGGTAAATTTTCGAAACTGAGCGAAGCTGAGGCCTCACACAATAATAACGAAGTGCTCGATAGATTGATGGCGTCGTCCTTATGAAACAGTTTTTTACTGCCAGATTGGATCTGAATCAAGCTTGGAGAGTGAATCCTCACATTTCTCAGCCTTTGTTGCTGAGCGGCTCGAAAGGTGGTGACTTGGTATTGGTGATTCATCACTCCCCCATGAATTAGCGTGTATAGGTTGCGGTCAGCGTCGCTTTTTCTAACGCCAAACTATTGAGGGTAAAACCAACCACCGCAGGTGATACATCGGCCGCCAAATTGAGTTTTTCCGTCGGGAGAGCCCATACCGTAAACTGGTAACGGTGCATTCCGTGCCCTTCTGGCGGACAAGCACCACCAAAACCAACGCTGCCATAATCGATACGTGTTTCTATTGCACCGAGCTTTTTGACTTCAACCCCACGTGCTAGCTCACTCGCTGTCGCTGGAATATCCAGCGCAATCCAATGCCAAAAGCCACTTCCTGTCGGAGCATCTGGATCAAAAGCCGTAATAGCAAAACTTTTGGTTCCTTGTGGTGCATCAGTCCAAATTAAGTGCGGCGAAAGATTCTCCCCAGCACAACCCCAGCCTGAAAATTCAAAGGTTTTTGCCATCGGGTGGCCTTCTTGGATATCACGGCTACTGAGTTGCAAAGCATTTGCCATCCCTGTAAATAATAAGCTGGTGGTTAACGTCGTGATGACGATGGCCGAGCTAAAAATCGTCGAGTTCATTGTTTTCTCCTATGAATAAGTTCATGAACAAGTCTAGCAGCATCACCCATGCAACATCCGACAAAAAGTATCATTTATCTTCTTTAATAATCAGCCAATGATACTTTGTGTTGCAGCCACTCTTCTATTATTAATACGTCTACTTGGCTTAATAGCGGCAATTGTATTGAGTTCGACTCAAGCCACAGCTTCAACGGAAAAAGAACCACTACCCACTATCGCGGATAACGTTATTGTAGAGTGGAAAGTAGAGGTAGGAAGGGAGAACGAGAGCCCTCCTCCGTTGAGAAGGAGAGCCGGAAGGAATTACCACATCAAATCATCAGGGACTACGAAATCCGCGTACGGATCATCTTCAGCAGGTAGAGATTCATCGGCGGTTTTATTTTCGATAATGCTCTCTTCATCACGCATGAAGATTTTATCCGCTACCACACCCGGAATGACAGCATAGCCATCTTCATAACGTGCAATAGCCAGGATTCCTTTACTCAGTTGATCACGAACCAGTGAATCGACATAAAGTGACTTCACCAACTTACCATCAACAAAGTTGTATTTGATTTCACCGTGTTTTAGATCCAGCTTATTCATCTCAATCAGTTGTTTTACTTGAGCACGAATTTCTTTGCTCAACAACTGCTCTTTTTGCTGTTTATTTAGTGCCTTGTCGCGCTCTTGTTGCTCGACTTTATTCGCTTCTACTGCCGCTTTCACTTCACGTGCTTGCACGCGCGATTTTTTAGAGCTCTTTTTCGCTTTGCTGAGTTTTTTGGCGTTAACTAAACCCGCTTTTAGCATTTGCTCTTGTAGAGATAAGGTTGCCATGATCAATCCAAGTCAGTTATTTGCTGGTGAGTTTAACGGTTCATGGCGAGTGAATAAAGAGCGCTGTGGTTATCTTATTCATCCTAACGAGCAAAAAATGCTTTTCTAAACTCATAACGCTGCTTTGCCGTGTAGCGCACCCACTCTTCTGTCGAAAGGGTGGCATAGGCTGTCTTTCTCTGGCTTGAGAGCGTCTTTTCTAACTGCGCTAATGCTTGCTGGTAGTCAATGACTTGAGCAGCCTGCGCTTGTTGCTCGATTTGGCGATGCGCCACCTCACTGCGCTCATGTTCATTTAAGTAAAGTTCGGCCAAACCTTGTTGTACTTCTAAGCGCTGTTCTAACGATAAATGTGGAGGGATCAGCCGAATCGCTTGTTCATAGCGTGCATTACCTGTGTTTAATGAAAAGGTATCCCATTGATATTGATGCTGTGTAAGCCGCTGTTCAATGCTCTGCAACGCCTCTTCTACGGAAGCAATACCTTCGTAGTCATTGGGTTGCCGTACAAAATCATCATAAGCGTACTGATCGGCGAACAAAATGTCCGCTTGTTGCCCCCATACTTGCTGATCAATCGATTTTACATAAGCCATTTTGTCACCTAATTCCGTATCCTGACTGATGATTTCCATTCCAAGCAGCGCGTCACGTTGCGCCTGTTTTTGCCAATAGAGAGCAACCAGTTCATAGCGTTCATGGGGCAACTGCGCTTGTAATTGTTGTAGCCGCGCAGCACACACATTTTGCTGACGACACTGCTGCCAAAACTGCTCTATTCTCTCTCTCAGCGCTTTGCCTATTTCTGTTTGCAGCGTTTCACCAACGAGTGTCCACTCTTCATGGGTTTGATGATCGCGATTAGCCAGCAAAGCAACGCCACTTTGCTCTGGCAAACGCACCGTGCCCGGCAATGCAACCTCAATTCTATTGGGGGGTGTTTGGATAGTGGGAAACTCATCCCTCTTCACCCACCAATAACTTGCGCTGCCGACTAAGGCAACGCAGATCAATAACCTAACCCAACGCATCTAGCGGATCTCAGCTTTAACCGGGAAGTGATCCGATAAATTGTAATGCTGCCATAAACGCTCGTCCGTGGTTCTTGGCACCAGCACAGTATTGCGGTTTTGTTGTTCGCTTGGTTGTGCAAACTCTTGGCTTACCACCACATAATCAAGGTACTCCACGTTTTCACCACCGGATAAGGGTTCTCCTGCAAAATCATTGATGCGCGGATCAAACGTTGATTCGGTATAGCCTGCGTAGCTAGGTTCGGTTGACGCAAGATTCGCGAGCATGTTTTGATAGTCATCGGCAAATTTACGTTTATTCACGTTAAAATCACCGCCATAAATCACCGTTTCTGTGCTGGGAATAGAGAACGATTGTGCAAAACTGCGCATCTGTCTGAACTGACGTTGGCGATAATCGCGAGCGGTATCGGTATCAAACGAGGCAGTATGCGTTGCAAACAGATGATAAGCCTGACCATTTTTGATGATTTCAGCATAATTCACCCCTTTATCAGCAAAACAGTCAGTTCCCGAGCAATCAGGGAAAACATATTGTCCTTGGTTAACAATTGGGTAGCGGCTGACGATGATCACTCCACCGTCATGGATATTCACCCCAAACTTATCGAGCATCTTCGTTTGGTACGGATACTCTTTTGCCAGCTCTCGAAGAAAGGCATCACGCCCCGCAGCAAACACTTCTTGCAGCATTACGGCATCATATCCTTTGATGTGCTGAGGGATGATAGCAAAACGCTCGGCAATATTTGAAGCAATCACAGGTAACGCCCAAACGTTATAGGTCATCACTTTTAAGGTCTCAGCATCGGGTATTTCTTCTGTATTCGTTGGCGTAATGGTGTAATAAATATCGTCGTAACGAGTGGTGCTGACGGATTTAAACGCAAGCTCGGTTGGACGTTCAATCAACTGCGTTGAGTAATAACGGTGAACCGCACGATCATTTTGCCACTGAAGAGGAACATCTCGTGCTTGTACCCCATGCTCAATGCTTGAGTTATACCAATGACCTTCCATCTTCTGCTGTAAGGAGAAAACCGGCCCTTGCGGTAAAGTTACCATGGTTTCAAATTGGTACGTTTTGCCAGATTTCACCCCTTGCCAGCGGTTAAAGCTGAGCACCATTTTAGTTTCCCACGGGCCTAGCGTTTCACTGTGTTGCTGCCATTCACTGCCTTGTTGCAACTGATCAGATCCGGTCTGTTTCACGGCAATAGACATTGGCAGCGCAGAGTTATTGGTTAAATAAATATCGGTGTCCGCCAATACCGCATGAGCAGCAAGAGACAACCCAAATAGCATGACTTTATTAATAATCTTCACGTTTTCATCCTTTAACTGTGAAAAAATAAATTAAGCCATCCCCCTATGAAATATTGATGTAAGAAATACGACAGTTTGAATACTCCAAGAAAGGTCACGAAAAATATAAAAACTATTGAACGATTTATCGATATTTTTTCTTTCAAGGCAAACTTTAGCGTTATACTGCCCGCCCCAAATTGTGAGAGGATTTTTTGTGGAACGTGAAATGTCAGTGATCATTGGTTTGTGTAACCCTAAAAGCCCAACCAACGTGGGTGGTGTGATGCGCGCAGCAGGTTGCTACCAAGCGTGCGCGGTTCGCTACAGTGGTGAGCGTTATGATCGCGCAGTGAAATTTCAAACCGACACAAAAAACATTCAAAGTAAAATCCCGCTCACCGCGATGGTAGAGATCACGCAGGACTTGCCAAGTGAGATGAAAATCGTCTGTGTTGAACTGGCAGAAGGGGCGACACCACTGCCCGAGTTTATTCACCCGGAAAAAGCGCTGTATGTGTTTGGCCCTGAAGATGGTTCTATTCCACAAGAGATAGTTAACCAAGCCAGTGAGGTTGTATACATCCCAACGATTGGTTGCATGAATTTGGCCGCAAGCGTCAATGTGCTGCTGTATGATCGATTGGCAAAATCCAAGCTCGATATTGACCACAGCCAACGTATTCTGAGCAGCCGAGATGTGAAAAATCGTTTGAAGTTTAAACGTGCTGATCAACCAGCCACTTAAGGCTGCAATCGAAGCCAATGAAACAAGCGAACGTTCTTCACTCAATAGAGCCAAACGCTCACTTATTTCATTGGCAGTCATAACGGTTAAGTCTCGCTAGCGAATATCCAGCTGTTTAAGAACAGATGGATAACCCCACCCATCTTCACCAACTTTAACTTCGTCTCCCGTTAAATAGTGATAAAGAGTGGGCGCAAGTGAGCCATTTTCGACTGAACCGAGCGGCGTGGCTTGATTGCCAATCGGGCTCCCCCAAAAACCGATAAAAGCATCTTTTTCTAGATAGCTTTCACCCGCATGACGTCCCGGAACTTTAGTATTAAAGCCAACGCCCTCTTTAGGAAATAGGTTAATGGTGCCCGCACGGTCGTCTTCATAAATAGCAGCGAGCTGATTAACCGAATCTGGACGGGGCGTAAAACGTGTTAACTCTCGCCACTGCGCACTTGAGCACCACGTCTCAGGTTGATTCGCTTTAGCGTGATAAACGCAACGTTCGACGAGTTGTGCATAATGTTCTAGCTCGTCAGATGAAGGAGGCGACAAATAAGCATTTAGCTGCTGAACGCCAAGCAGCAATGGCTGTTCCGATTTAGCAAAATAGCGCAGTTTATCACCCTTTTTTTCAATCCATTCATCCACTCGTTTACCTTGCCGCTCGCCAACCAACCGTACAGAACAGTCCGTTAAATCACATGGTTTTTCTCTCACAACTAAATAATCTAGGCTTTCAGCAAGTCGCGCTACGGTTTCATCGATCACATCAACCTGCTGCCCTGGCTTAGAATGGATCGGTTGCCAACGGATCAACTCTTGATAAACCGGTTGAACTTCCCATCCAGCTTCTGCATTAAAGAAATCCATCATAAAATTTCCACCCGCAGTGGAAGCGACGACCACATCAATCCCTTTGTTTGACGGCGCGTTAATCGCATTCGTCATTTTTGGCCCTTCTCCCTCATCCGATGAGATTTTCTTCACCTTGAGTTTTATTCCCAGTTGCGACGCTAGCGGCTCAAAGATCTGTTTTTCTGGGTTGAGGGAGAAATAAACAGGAGCTAAACCATGATCGCCAGCCATGCCCCATAACGTGCGGTTATATACTCCCGCGTCTTGATAGGTTGCTTCTATTTGCGCTAGCCAGTAATCGAGGCGGTTTAGTTCCCCAGTTGGCATGATGACTTCATCGCTGAATGGGCCGCTAAAATGAGCAAAATGATCCGGCCATGGATTATAAATCAGCGTATAGTCGGGCATTCCTTTCAGTTCTTTTTGTGCAAGTTGTTTCAACTGGTGAGCAAGCACTTGATGGCGAGTCCAGCGAGTATAAAAATCCCACTTGCTTATCTGCTGATAGCGCGTGACCTCTTCAACTAATGTCGCTCGCAACTGTTGAAGTTCACGTTCGACAATCGCGCGCTCTTTCAGCTCACGCACACACCGCTTTTCACCAAAATCACGTAATGCCTCACCCGCCCCTAAATTCACTAAACCATCATAAGTGGTGTGAGCATTCCAATCGTATTGCGCATTGCAGTTGAGGGTGTTGAGGTAAGCGAGGCGATCAAACATCGTTTGTACTTGGTTTTTAACCAGTAAGCGATCAAGCTGCAGTGCATCATTACCAAAAAAGTAATAAGCTCGGTCGGTTGGGCGATCAACAAAGTGGAAATTGGGTATGCCAGTACCACCTTGGCCGGACACCTTAGCTCCTGTTTTTATGATCGGTAAATTACGCACACTGATCGTTGGTGTTGATGAAATGCCCACTTGAGTAATAGAAGCGCGATGATCACGATACAAGCGTTTAAAAAACGGCAAGTAATGTGGATCGTGATAAGGCTGCTCAGCCAATATCTGCATGAAACGTACTTGCTGCTGATGTTCGGGTTGAACCACCTCCATTGAAGAGGGCTTAGTGCTCAATCGATTGTGGTGATCTTGGTGAGCTTTGCGGATGAATGGCTTACTCGGGTCAACCAAACCTTCGATCAGCCCTTGTTGCAAACCATCCACGGTGATCTGCACTGCCATACGACGTTGTTGCTGAGAGCGGAGAAACGCAATCAATGCTTGAGGATCATCATCAAGTGCTTTTTGTAACCAGGAATTTAGTGCTTGTTCACGCTCTTGCTGATAGACAAATTGGCGGTAGCCTTTTAATACGTTCATACGCACAAAATCAATCAAAGTAACCGTGATTGCCTCTGCTTTGTTGTTCACACGTGCTGTATTTTCTGGCTTTGCATCTTCTAATACCCCAAAAAGGGCTTGCTTCATCTCTCCTTCATCCATCCCATTAGCAGCCTGACTAATAATTTGGATCACTATCGGTTGGATTTTATTAATCAGTAATCGATCGGGTTCACTTGACGTCAGATATTGATAGTGATCCGGCAATCTCTCAAGCTGTTGCCACTCACCAATTTCAACCAAGGCATCATACACAGTCACCATGGCTGCAATAAATTGGGCATCCACTTTAATCCCTTCATGATGCCCTTGATCTTTAATATTTTCTTTTTGTTCACTCACCACCTCTTCCCCATAATGGTAGAGGCTATGCTCGAATCCCTTTAAAACCTTTGCTTCATAAACAGTACTTAAATACTGTTTAAATACATCATCATTTTCTAACCCCGTATAACGATCATAATATTGATATAAAAAATAGCCCAGCGGGATGGCGTAAGTTGGGTTAGAAATTTGTGCAATAACGCGAGCTTTTGTTTTTGCATCTAAAGGCAACATAAGGATATAGCTATCGAGTGTTACCCCGGCGATGGTAAATAAGGTTGAATCACGGGCAAAGCGCGTTGAATAGCTTAAAGACGAGGCCATTTGATTTTTCAATATTTGCGCCGAATTGAACAGCCCGCCAACCACAGGCGCATCACTGATAGCAGCGAAAGAGGTTGATGAAAGTAAAGAGGTTAAGAGTAACGCGATGGGTTTTAGCCGCCCAAAAGAATAAAATATCATACTGTTTTCCCTACAGTTATTGCATGCGCACATTGTGGCAAGCTTACTCGTAAGGTCAAGCCGTAAGTTATATTTACGTTATAAATCGGCCATATGTCCATATCAAAAGTAATGATACCAATTAGGTATTCTATATTGGTTAATTCTATTGCGTTCTTAGCGATTCGAATCTATAACAGTGGAAACAAAAATAATAAATAACACCCTCATCTAACGCTAGAGAAGCTTGGCTTAATTTGTTTTTAACTTATTTAATTCGAGGTAATCATGCGTACCAACCAACCTGTCACACAAAAAGAAGTCAAGTTTCCACCTAGCTATAACTTATTATCGCTCACTAAACCAAGCAGCCATATCACTTATGCCAGTAAAGAGTTTTGTGAAGTGGCGGGCTACTCATTAGAAGAGCTTATCAACCAGCCTCACAACCTAGTTCGTCACCCTGACATGCCAGCAGAAGCGTTTAAAGATATGTGGGAGCATTTAAAACGCGGCCAATCTTGGATGGGTATCGTCAAAAATAGATGTAAAAATGGCGATCATTATTGGGTTGATGCGTTTGCTTCTCCGATTGTCGAAAATGGCAAAACGGTTGAGTTTCAGTCGGTACGTTTGTGTCCAAGTCGCGAACACATCACCAACGCAGAAAAAATCTACGCGCAGCTTAAAGCAGGTAAAACACCTAGGCAGTTAAAGCTGCCTAGGACTCGCCTGTGGCAACGTTTGGCCATCGCCTTAGTCCCCATTGCAGGCATCAGTTTTGTGGCTGATACTCTTCTTCCGGGAATAGGCTTAGTATTGATGTTATTACTGTCCATGGTTGCATGGTTATTATTTAACTCGCCGTTTAGAATCGCTCAGTGCCGAAGCACGCAAGATATTTGATAACCCACTAATGGAATTGGTGTATAACGGCCATATTGATGACATTTCTGAAATAAAACTTGCGTTAAAAATGCGCCAATCCGAACTCAATGCTGTGGTGGGACGCATTCAAGATTCAAACCAACAAATTGGTGAAGCAGCCAATTCATCTTCAAAAAACTGCAAAACAACTGCGACCAATTTAGAAGGTCAAACACGAGAAACAGAACAAGTTGCCGCCGCGATCAATGAAATGCACTCTACCGCGAATGAAATTGCACAAAATGCGCAAAGTGCTTCTGACGCGACAGAGAAAGCAAAATTGGCCGCCGAAGAAGGTATGGATTCGGTAAAAGATACATTGAATGCAATGCAACAGCTCGCAACCCAACTAGACAGCGCTTCATCGGTTGTCACACAATTGGCAGACCACGGAAAAACCATTGGCCAAGTGTTAATTGTGATCCAATCTGTCGCTGAGCAAACCAACCTGCTTGCACTTAACGCCGCTATTGAAGCTGCTCGGGCTGGCGAGCAAGGCCGTGGATTTGCGGTCGTCGCCGACGAAGTTCGCACCTTGGCACAACGCAGCCATGAGTCCACTAAAGAGATCCAAAATGTCATTGCGCTGATTCAAACCAGCACCCACCAAGCTGTCGATGCGATGCATGAAGGCGCACAGTTATCTAAATTATGTGTCAATAGTGCTAATGTCTCTGGCGATAAACTCAATATGCTACTTACACAAGTAATTGATATTACGGATAGAAATGAACAAATTGCCACCGCCGTAGAAGAGATGGCACGCGTGACTGAAGATATGAATTCAAGCGTTCAATCGATCAGTGATGTCTGTGTTGCGACCAATATTTTGGCCAGTGATACACGAGATGAATGTGAGGATTTAGTGGTAAACCTTAGCTCTCAAGGCACATTAGTTCGCCAATTCCGACGGTTATAATTTCATCGCCTACCAGCCCTCTAACGAGGGCTTTTTATTAACGATAGATAGACTTTGTGGACTCTCGCACAATTAAATCGATAGGGGGTAACCTAGCATCGTGCCTCTCACCACTGAGCAAGTTGAGAATGGAATGCGCACACACCGCACCGATCTCTTCAATTGGTTGGCGCAATGTCGTTAGGGCCGGAGTGAAATACTGAGAGACAGGTAAGTCATCAAAACCAATCACTGAAACATCATCTGGCACTCGCACTCCGTGGTCAGTTAACGCCTTAATGGCACCATAAGCCGTTTGATCATTAGCAGCAAAAATAGCCGAGAAATGGACTTTCGACTGCAACAGTTCAACCGTCTTTTCATACCCACATTCAGAGCTAAAGTCACCTTGTTTAATGAGTTTAGGCATAGGCTTAATTCCCGCTTCACGAAGCGCTTTTTGGTAGCCAGTGAAACGGGCGGTTGAATCAGGCTGATTAGCGAGCCCTTTTATATGAGCAATGTTTACGTGCCCTAATTGCAATAGGTGCAAGGTGGCAATATAACCGCCGAGTACATTGTCCACATTAATGCAACGTACATTATTACTAACAATTTGGTGGCCGACAGCAATGATGGGAATCGATTGAGCATATTTGAGGATTTGATCGCTTTTTAAACTGCCTGTCACTATGATCATTCCATCGACATTGCTTCTAGCAAGATACTCCAGTGCATGTGCTTCCAAGTTTTTCTGCCACTGACCTGTGGCAATCACCAGTGAATACCCTTGGGTCATTAATACCTTCTCCATGTCATTCAGAATTCGACTGGTGTGAGGGCTCTCTGCGTGCTGCACTAATACACCAATAGTCATCGAACGCTTATTGCCTAGATGACTGGTTGGGTAACTAGGTTTGTAGCCAAGGGTTTTAATTGCACGTTCAATATTTTGGCTTTTTTCATCCGATACGTAAGTTGTGCGATTCAAAAAACGAGAGACAGTGCTTGCCGAAACTTCGGCAAGCTTAGCGACATCATAAACAGTGGGTGCTTTCTTTGATTTTCTCATGGCGATGTTTGGCCCTTTAGAAGCACTCCTTCTCCACACGGAGAAGGAGTCTATCGTTTCTTTTTACTGTGTATCCCAACATATATTGGCGATCACAAATTGACACTCACCATTAGTAAATAATGAGAAGGGCGTGTCGAGATGAGTAAAACTTAATCCCTGCTCTGAGAAATGTGAACAAGCAATGTTCACGCGCGTAAAGCTATCATTGATGGTTGAAAAGTAGTGGCTGACGTCCACTTTAACCACGTTATCAATATCCCCCAAACATCCAGGAACAACGGCGCGTTGCAGTGACAAATAAACAGGTTCTGTTGCCGCTCTGAGCACTTTAATCTCAAAACTGACCACACCATGCGCATTATCGTAATGGCTGAAATCTTCCGCTTGCCCTAGCCCCGTTTGCGCATAAACCATTGCTCCACCCCCCAGAATTTCTACCTCAACGGCATCTTGCTGCTGCTGGTAGTTATACGGCTTAGTTCGGACAGCACCGAGTTTCATCACGTTGTTGCGTGAGACATCCACGCCCATCCAATGTTCAGCATCCGACACTTTAAGTTGATAATCGCCTATCGTCGCCATAATGCCATACAGATGCTCTGCACGTGTTGCTTGCCATTTTGCTTCTTCTGAGTCGATATCTAAATCAAGGTTATCCAAATCTCGAGTTTGTTTTTTTTCAGCGTAATTAAGCCCATAACCGTATTCAAATAAAGGAGCATGTTCCCCAACCGGAGACTGCTCACATTCAGGCACGACATAATTGGGAATATGAGGAGGAATACGGTTCACACAGGTGCTGCGCTTTTTATTGGGCCAACTGAATGACAAGGTACCAGAGAAGTCGATATTAACTTCACCATTCTCTTTAGCCACTAAAACATCAGTAATGCCACGTCCTTCGCTGCCGGGTAAAAATGCCGCAACAAAAGCATCAGACAAGGATATTTCTTCATTGACAAACAGTGGACGACCGCTAAAGAAAATCGATACCACTTTTACGCCGCGCTTATGAAATGCTTTGATTTTTTCGCTATCTGCTCGGTAGCGACGTTTCAAGGTTGAAAACTCCAAAGATTGCCACGCTTTGATGTCACCCATCATTTCAGAATAAGGATCTTCACCAAACACCACGACCGCAATATCACCCGCTTGCCAATCACCCGTTAATTCTGGATCGTAGCAAACATTATCTATGCCCAATTCGGCTTCTAACGCCATTTTCACTGTGGTAGCTCCGGGGAAATCGGCTAAGTTATTTTCGTCCCCTTGCCAAGTGAGGTTCCACCCGCCCGCTTGCTTTTGCAAATCATTGGCGCCGCTGCCCGTTAACACAACCTTGCACCCACGTTTGAGTGGTAAAATACCCTTGTTATTTTTCAACAGTACCATCGATTGCTGAACAGCTTGGCGAGCGATAGCACGATGTTCAGAGCAACCAATCAGAGATTGCTGACCAGCCAAAGCTCGCGCTGAAGGATGCGGTTTTTTCCATAAACCCGCGCGCATTTTCACCCGTAAAATACGCGTCACAGCATCATCAATTCGGCTCTGGCTCAGTACTCCACTTTTGGCATCGCTCACCGCTTGACGATAGGCTGATTGCCAATGCTCACGAATAGGGATCATTAAGATATCGTTACCCGCATTGATAGCGTAAGTCGCATTACCATCGGTACATTTACTGACTTCAGAATGACCATGCCAATCGGTTACAACTAATCCATCAAAGCCCATTTGATCTTTCAAAACATCAGTGAGTAGGTACTTACTGCCATGAATTTTGAGGTTGTAATCACCTGAAATGTGCGGCGCGTGATCGTAGTTCGCTTGGTTATCCCACGAATTAAATGAAGACATCACCACTTGCGCACCGGCATTAAGGCCACTGAAATAGCCCATGGCATGCACGTTACGCAGCAGATTTTCACTGTAAGTATTGCTGCCACGATCAACACCATTCACTGTGCCGCCATCACCCACCCAATGTTTGACGTTTGAGATCACATGGTGCTCACCTTGTAAGTCAATGGCGTCACCTTGCAAACCTGCGACCATTTCGCTGGCATAAACATAAGTCACTTCAGGGTCTTCAGAGTAACCTTCATAACAGCGCCCCCAACGCAAATCACGAGGGGTGGCCACGGTTGGTGCAAAGGTCCAATCAATACCCGTCGCGGCGATTTCCAGCGCGGTAATACGGCCAATTTTGCGAATTAAAGCAGGATTGCGCGCGCACCCCAACCCAATATTGTGCGGAAATACGGTTGCGCCAAAGACGTTATTGTGGCCGTGTACTGCGTCAGTCCCCCACATAAACGGAATATGAAATGGGCGACCTTGATAAGCTTTTTCTGCGGCAAACCAGTATTCATCGGCTTTCGCTACCCATTCACTGGCTGGTGCATGTTTATTGCTGTTTGGCCAAGAGCCACCACCATTAAGTACCGTGCCAATCTTATAATCGATGATTTCTTGCGGCGTAATATCGCGGATTTCTGGTTGGATAATCTGGCCAATTTTTTCTTCTAAGGTCATCAACCCTATGATTCTTGCTACTTGCTGTTCAATTTCAGGGTCAGCTTTGATTGCTGATTCTATTTTGGGCCAAACGTCGAAATAAGGGGCTTGCTTTATTATTGTCATCGTCTTGTTCACCATTAAAAACTGGCCAATGAGTTTTCACTCAGCGCATCAAAAATATGAATCGCATCTAGGTCGAGATAGAGTGTAACCTTCGTCACCTCTACCTCTGCCGCTTGGGTTTCCACCATCAAAGGCTGGCCTGCAACATGGGTTTTCAACAAAATACTCGCACCGAGCAACTCTTTATCTTTGAGGGTGACGGCAATTGGCAAGACGCGTTCATGGTTAACTTGTTCTGCGCGTAAGTGAATATCGGTGGGGCGAATACCGACATGCAATGCGAGGTTTTTAGACGCATGCGCTTTAAATCGCTCGGGAAGCGGGATAAAGATGTCACCCAGTTGGATAAGCCATTCGCCATTTTGCTGGATAAGTTGTGCATCAAGCATGTTCATCGAAGGGTTACCAATAAACTGCGCCACAAATTTGTTCGCCGGGCGTTGAAACACCTCTGTTGGCGTACCGACTTGCGCAACATAGCCATCTTTGAGGATCACAATGCGATCAGCGAGCGTCATCGCCTCAATTTGATCATGCGTAACATAAATAGTGGTGGTTTTAAGCTGACGATGTAACTGCTTGATCTCTTCGCGCATCACACCACGAAGTTTGGCATCTAAGTTAGAAAGTGGCTCATCAAACAAGAACACTTTTGGCGTACGCACCATGGCACGCCCCATCGCCACGCGTTGGCGTTGACCGCCGGATAACTCTTTAGGCTTACGATCAAGGAGCGGGTCAAGCTCTAACATTTTTGCCGCTTTACGCACTTCCTTATCGATTTCAGTTTTTGGCATGCCTTTTAACTTCAATGCAAACGCGATGTTTTCATACACGCTCATATGTGGGTAAAGCGCATAACTTTGGAACACCATCGCTAAGTCTCTATCTTTGGCATCTACGTTATTCATCCACTTGTCACCAACGTAAATATCACCGGCAGTAATCGACTCCAGCCCCGCCAACATGCGTAATGTGGTTGATTTTCCGCAACCCGATGGGCCAAGAAATACCACAAACTCACCATCATTCACCGTGAAATCAAAATGCCTAACAACATCCACATGACCAAACGACTTCTTAATGTTCTTAAATTCAACTTTTGCCATAATTTTTCTCCTTCACACTGCGCCTTCTTTCAACAAAACCACGCCAGCATGAGTAACTAAAATGAGGGATTAAAGGCCAATTAGCCTTTTACTGCACCGGATGTTAAGCCGCTTATCATCTGTTTGGACGCAAAGAGATAGATAGTCACCAGTGGCAATATAGAAATGGTGGTGCCAAGCATCACCGCACCCCAAGGCGTATTTGGAATGCCTTGCACGCTACGTAACGCCTGAGTAATAACGTAGTTTTCTGGCGATGTGAGCACCACTAACGGGTTCATAAAGCTGTTCCAGAAAAAGACAAACTGTACAATCGCCAGTGTTGCCAACGCTGGTTTCATCAACGGCAAAACAACGCTCCAGTAGGTACGAAACTCTCCCGCGCCATCGAGTTTGGCCGCTTCTAATAACTCTTTAGGAATAGAGGCCATCACGTGTTGGCGCATTAGAAAAATCCCAAATGGAGTGGTGGTAAACGGCAGCCAAACCGCCATGTGGTTATCCATCAAACCCAGAAATTTCACGATCATAAAATAGGGGATCAAGCTCAAGACGGGTGGGATCATCATGGAAGCCACCAACATGCCAAATAGCGCGTTCTTACCTTTGAACTGAAACACAGCAAATGCGTAACCGCCCATACTGCAAAACAACAGTGAGATAGTGGTGCCTAAAAAGGCAATGTAGATAGAGTTAAACATCGCCTGCCAAAATGGCATAATCTGCAACAGCTTTGCATAGTTAATGGCTAAGCTATCCCCAATGGCAAAGCTGATGCCTGAACCGAAGATTTCCGTACGATCGCGCGTTGACAGCAGCGCTGACCACAAAAATGGGAAAACTGTGATAAGCGCCGAGACAATCAATACAACCGCCAGTAGCGCCATCATTACTTTAGTGATGAGTTCAATGCTGCGATCACTGAGTTTTAAAGCGTGGATTGACATGCTATTACTCCCCCAACCCTTTTTTACCAAAGAAGAAAAACTGAATCGCAGTACAAGTTGCAATCAGCGCAAACAGCAGCCAAGAAATAGCGGATGCCGTGCCCATCTCTAGCCACTCCCAACCCACTTTGTAGAGGTACATTGAGATAGTTAAGCCTGCTTGGCCTACGCCTCCGGTGCCGCGCGTTAATACAAACGGTTCTTCAAACAGTTGTAAGTTGCCAATGATGGTCATGGTGACGGCAAAGAAAACGAAAGGGCGAATCATCGGCAGTGAGATATTCCAAAAACGGCGAAAGGCGTTGGCACCATCCATCCGCGCGGCTTCTAAAATTTCTTTGGGAATGGTCATTAAACCCGTGGTGTACAACACGATGTTAAAACCGGTGTATTTCCAAAAAACCATGATGGCAATCGAGGGTTTGATCATGTTGGCATCATCTAACCAACGGATAGGTTGATACTCATTAAGCCAAGAAAATGCCCAGCCAAAGACACTGCTATTAGCTAAAGCCATTAAGCTTTGGTTGATGATGCCCGAATTGGGTGAATACATATTGAAGAAGATGAGCGACGCCGCCACCGTTGAGGTAATGAATGGCAAAAAATAAGCGGATGTCAGCCAATGACGCAGCCGATCGCCCAATGAAACCAAAATATAGGCCACTGGAATAGCCACTAAATGTTGAGCGACGCCCGAGGTTATCGCCAACCACAATGTATTGCTTAATGAACGCCACAACCAAGGGTCGGTCAATGCAACTTGGTAGTTATCAAATCCCACATAATTCATGGCGGCAACCCCTTCGACGGGGTTCCACGCATGAAAAGAGAGATAGACAGAAAACAGGAGAGGAAAAACTCCAAAAACAGAAAAAATAATCAAAAACGGCAATAGAAACCCGTACGGTGTAAGCGCTTTCAAACTCAGGTGAGAAAAAAAACGTCGACCCGATGGCGCTTGCACAGCGTTGCTCGTAACGTGATTCATAATAACGACCTCTTAGGCATAACATCATGCCTTCTATAACTTACGCTTAGTGAACCACCAGCACCGCTGGCGGTTCTTTTTAATGATGACCGTGCTATTGCATATTACGGGTACGACGCTGAATTAAACGTTCTGCATCTTTCAGTGCGGCTTTGATGTCTTTGCCTTCATCCAACACTTCCATCAGTGCATTTTCTAAGATGATAGAACGAGCCACATGGTCGCCTTTCGCAGGCGCGACTGGTTTGATGTTTTTTGCCACATTCGCAAACAACAAACGCGCTTTTTGACCACCTAGAAATTCAATTTCTTCATTGAACATTGGGTCATCGTAAGTCGTGACATTAGAGGGGAACGCGGCAATCGTTTCGAACGCTTTAAGCTGCACATCACGGTTGGTTGTCATGTACTCAATCAGCTTCCACGCGTCATCTTGATGTTTTGACTGAGTAGGGATTGAGAGAAATGAACCGCCCCAACTGCCGTAAATACCATCAGGAAGGTTTGATACGGCCCATTTGCCTGCTGTATCTGGCGCAATCCAGTTTTTCAGATGTCCGAGTAACCACGCACCAGAAAGCTGAGTGGCAAAAGTACCGTTACGGAAACCCTCATACCATTCGTTAGACCACGCTAAAATTCGGCCATCTAGCCCTTTTTCACGAATCGTTTTTGCCACTTCAAATGCATGTACAAAACGTTCGGAAGTGACGACTGAATTTCCCTTACTATCAAAATACAATCCTTCGCCGTCAGGAACCGTGGTAAAAATGATCGCTTGTGCTACATCAGCGGCGGATGCAATCAGCTGTACGTTTTGTTTCTTCAATATTTCACCGGCTTTGATGTAGGAGTCCCAATCTTTTATCGCTTGATTGATGTCAATCCCCGCCTTTTCAAACACATCGGTTCGGTAGTACATAACGCCTGGGCCAAGATCGACAGGAATGCCATACATATGGCCATCCCCCCCCTTACCTTGTGCCCAAGCATAAGGTGCGAAACGGTCTTGGAATTTGTCCGCGCCATATTTTTCCGACAAATTGACTAAGCCACCGGAGGCAACAAAGGGGCCAATTTTCTCTACATCAACCACAATCACATCCCCCGCTCCGGAGCCTGTGGCAAGGTTCGTCGTCAGCTTGGTGTGGTGGTCGCCGTGGTTATTCATTAAATAGTCAACCTTGATACCACTCTTTTGTTCAAAGTCCGGCAATAAGACTTTCAAACTGCTATCAAAGTCGGGGAAACCGTCTAAACGGATGGTGTGGTCGGCAGCATATGTAAGCGAAGAAAATCCTAAAGCCACGGCGCTTGATAGCACTAAGGTCTTAAATTTCATGATTCATCCTTAATATCTTTATTGTTAGGTTTATAGGGTGTTGAGTAAATTTTTGACGGAGTCTCGTATCACCAACGAAGGGGATAATTTGAAGTTCACGTCGCGTTTGTTTTTGTGCAGCTTTTGAATAACGAGCTGAACCGCTTCTAAGCTCATCTGTTCAAGAGGGAAATTCACGGTCGTTAACGCTGGGGTGAGGTAACGCGCGAATAAAATATCGTCAAATCCAACCAAGGATATGTGTTGTGGTATTTGCAACCCGACACGGCGCAACTCTTCAAATGCACCAAATGCCATATGATCGTTTGAAGCAAATACGGCGCTAAATTCACAGTGACGCATCAGTAATTTGCGCATCGCTTTGACGCCGGATTCTTCGGTAAAACCAGCTTCAGACACGAGCGCTTCTTCATAGTCAAGCCCAGCCTCTTCCAACGCTTTTCGGTAGCCTTGCAAACGGCCTCGCGCATCAGATTTATCCAATGGCCCAGTAATACAAGCAATTCGTTGATGACCCTGACTGAGTAAATACTGTGTTGCCAAAAAGCCACCTATCTCGTTATCAATGTCAATACAGCTGCTGGCCATTTCAGGAATAAAACGGTTCACTAGCACCAAATGAACCCCTTGTTGATCCAATTCAATCAAGTAGTCATCGGTTAGATGTTGAGTATGGAGAATTAATGCATCGACTCGGCGACCTAGCAGAAATTGCACCGACTCTTTTTGTCCTTGCTCGGTGTTCGAGCCTGCCGTCACGACGACGTGGTAGCCAAACTTACGCAATTGCTCTTCAATGTTGTGCAAAATGCTTGAATAAAAAGGGCCCCCTAATTCCGGTACTATGATGCCGATGCTCCCCGTACGGCTTGAGGCCAGTGCTTGAGCAATAGAATTGGGGCGGTAACCAAGATCTTTAATCGCCTTTTCGACTCTGAGTTTTTTATCGTGGCTAACACGGCTAGTTCCATTAATCACCCGCGACACCGTCGCTTGCGATACACCTGCATGTTCAGACACATCTTTAATTGTCGCCACTCTCGCCTCACAACATTACTGACAAAACCAACAAGAAACCGCTTTCATGAGCTAGTATTCAAGATATCCCCTCGCTTTAGCGTGAGAGAAATCACATCGAACTAGGCACACAAATGACAATTATCTAAACATTGAAAGCCACAGCAGTTTCCCAGGCAGCCATGAAACTGTTTCATGGCAATCGGAAGAGAGAAAAAGATGATGGCCGATTACCGTAAATAAAAAAGGGCCACTAATGTGGCCCGAAAGCGTAAGTGTATCGCTGGAGGTTAAAAACCACGGCAGGCATCGAGCGAGCCGTGAAAAAAGAATGGACAGTTAATGATCAAATATGGGGTTACCACCACGCTTCCCACATCGCGCCAATCGTTACCGTATCTGGGTTACTTGCGGCTTTAAATAGGCCGTCTTTGTCGATCACAGTTTCGTTATCGGCATCACCCAAAGTGGCATAGAAACGGAGCATTGGTCGAGCGCCTGCACCTTTACCAAACGAAATGTTCTGCGATAGTGTCACTTTCCAAGAAGAGTTGGTGGCGTCGATGTTGTCAAAATCCACAACATCATAGCCAGCTTCTAACCACGTTGAGTTGGTCTCATCCCAAAAATACATCGGTCGAACCAACACGTTGTAGTTAGTACGGTCATACTGTTTGTATGCACCATCTTCGTAGGCTTGATAAGCCGCTAAGTATTCGATCGCCGCATTGTCTCCCAGCGCCTTACTCCCATCAAAGCTCACCAACAACGCTGATTGATTCTCCGTTTTCCAAAAAACACTGTCTTTGGCGTTATCAGCATAACGCACCACCAAACGGTCATCCCCAAACTTCAATTCACCCGCCACTTGAAACGCGTTGAGTTTTTTGGCCGTTGGATCCGAATTGTCATCAAAGCCGTAGTTAGCATAAATACTGAGATTGGTTGTATCAGAAAATTGAATGCCGTGGATTTTGGTGGTCAATGCGTAATTACCATCTGGATGATCGCTAGGAGAAGCCCCCGTTGCACTGACGACACTGGCGTCGAATTTAATGCCTCCTAGATTAAGGTTGTAGAAACCACCACCTTGCCCATCATGCGTCATCCAAAAATAGTCGTTCAAATTCGTTGAAATACGTTGGTGAAAGTCTCGACCAGCCCATACATAAAGTTCAGGTTGGCTTTCAAAAATGTTGGTTCCGCCAGCGTAAGCTTTAGGCACACCCACCTCATCACCCCAATGGTTGAACATCACCACCACATCCCAAATAGCACCGCTGTCACTGACGAATCCTTTACCAAATTGGAACTCACCACCGTTACCTTCGTTACCTAAACGGCCTGTTGAGTTACCGTTTAAACGACCATTGGTTTCAACCAGTTTGACATCGCCATTTTGGTAGGCTGCGCCATAGCGAGCATAACCAGAAAATACGATACCCGCAGGAACGTTTATATCTGGTGTCAGCACCAGTGGTTGTTGATCTTGATCCAACACCTCAGGATTTGGCATTGGATCATTGGCAAAAGAAGGAGCAGAAGAGAGTACGGCAGCCACAGCTAGGGATAGAGGTAGAAGCTTATAATTTTTCATGTTAAGTCCTATTAATCACTTGGTTTGTTTTTGTTCTGTGGTCAGTTTAAAAAATGAAACAAGTGAAAATTAGGTGTCGCTTCACAGCGCGCTCGACTGCTTTTGGCGATGAAACTGAGGAAGAGCGTTATTGTTATTTTTTATTAACACCATCAATACATTAAACGCAAATTGATTCACAAAACAGAAATGAAATCGGTTTCATTTCATAGAAATAGGACGAGTTCATCACGAGATTAACGCTCAAGTATTCACCAAATGTTTAGGTTTTTATGAAAGATTTCATCAATATGATGATTTTCATGTTATTGCACGGAACAACTCGATGGGGATGAACGTCGCTCTCTTCACGTATAGCTGTTAACATACTCAACGCACATAACGTACAAACCATTCTGAGCTTGTTTTTCACCGCAGAGGCCACATATTAAAACCTCTACCCATATAGTTGAGCCGAGCAATGTCAAACACCACCCCGTTATCTCCACCTTCACTCACGCGCCAACTCTTGCAAATGACTTGGCCGATGATGTTTGGTGTGCTGTCCCTAATGAGCTTCCAACTGGTCGATAGTGCGTTTATCGGCCAACTTGGCGTGTTACCCCTTGCCGCGCAAGGGTTTACATTACCCATTCAGATGATCATTATTGGCCTTCAGGTTGGGCTTGGCATTGCGACCACAGCGGTGATTGCTCGCGCATTGGGTGCGAACCAAATTCGCTACGCGAAGCAGCTTGGAGGGTTAGTCGTCGCTATTGGCAGCATTGGGGTTGCTCTGTTTTCAGTGATTATCTATTTACTGCGTCATCCCATCTTAGCGCTACTCAGCGCTCCTGAATCTGTGTATCAGATCGTCGACAGCTACTGGATTTATTGGTTAATCAGTGCTTGGGTGGGCGCGGTGCTGTACTTTTTATACAGCCTGTGTCGAGCCAATGGTAATACTATGTTGCCGGGGACTATGATGATGATCACCAGCATTTTAAACCTGATTTTAGACCCTATTTTTATCTTCACTTTTGATTTGGGTATTGAAGGCGCAGCGCTGGCGACCATTCTAGCCTTTGGGATTGGTGTATTCGTGGTTGCGCCCAAGGTGTCGAAAAGACACTGGATGCTGTTTGATTGGTCAGATTTGGATGTAGGGAAAAGTATTCGCTCTATCAGCCATATCATGGGGCCGGCCATGATAAGCCAGCTTCTTCCACCGCTTTCTTCGATGCTGGCAACCAAACTATTGGCCAGTTTCGGCACCGCAGCTGTCGCGGCATGGGCGTTAGGATCTCGTTTTGAGTTTTTTGCGATGGTAGCAATATTGGCATTAACTATGTCGATGCCACCGATGGTGGGTCGTTTGCTTGGCGCAGGCCAATTGCAAGACATTCGAAAATTGGTTCGTGTTGCGTGCCAATTTATTCTTGGGTTTCAGCTCATCATCGCCGTAGTGACCTATCTATTATCCGGCCACCTTGCAGCGCTGATGACCAGCGAACAAAGTGTCGAATCCATTTTGCACTGGCACTTAATGATCGTGCCAATCAGTTTAGGGCCGCTTGGTATCTGCATGTTAATGGTCTCGGTTTCTAATGCGTTAGCAAAATCATACACCGCCTTAACCATTTCCGCGCTGCGCCTGTTTGTGTTCTTCTTGCCCTGTTTATGGGTTGGCGCTCAAATAGCGGCACTGCATGGCCTGTTTATCGGGGCGTTGGTCGGTAACATCCTCGCAGGCCTTGCCGCGTGGGTGATGTACCAACGTGCACTTCGGCAAGTTGAGCAGCAGAAAAACCATTGAGTTTAGGTAACACAGAGCCAAAACGAGCAATCTAGTCTCAAAAATATGAATCTGGTCTATAGTTAACACACGTTAAGTTGATGAATATTTTCGATAACTATGGACAACAAACCGGTTTTCGTAATTGCGGCGGAAGTGGCAGCAGAGCTAAACCAAAGCGTACTCATTGCAAAAAAATTACTGCTTGTCGCCAGCAATGCCAGAGCTCTGGCTCTGCGTGCGGGCGAAAGTGCCGCAGGTTTTCGGCCAATTACTGATTCGATTGATGATTTAGTCCGCGTCACGCTAGAGGCGTCGCACACCATCAACTTGAAGGCGCAGCGTATCAGCCAACTCGCAACTGCAAGGACTCGTGCACGCGCTGCGCTTGAACGTTTTGAAAATGTGTATATACAAGCGCATAACGCTCGGCATTTACACAGTTTGGATGTCGTACATCATCAAAACCAAGAGGAATATAGCAAACTCAGTCACAGTTTCTACTCTGAAGCTCAAAACCTGCACGAGTTATTGCAAACCTTATACGACAACCTGCGCATTGCACAAATCATCTCGATCATGCTGAGCGTGGAAGCCTCTCAAGCAGATGAGCGATATCAAGCCCAACTGCAAAGCATTGCGAATAACGTCGCTGAACTGGCAAAAGAAATTCAAGCTCACGTCATGCTATCGCTCAAAACATTCTCGCTCTTTTCTCAGGTGAACTATGCAATCAAAAATACTATTTGAACGCGGCCATCATCGCTGGGTGATGTTTGCTCGCGATCCAAACAAACCAGAAAAAATCATTGATACCAACCAATATATGATAGTCAATCGTGATCAAGCGATATTGCTAGACCCCGGTGGCATTGAACTGTTTTCGGCGATGCTCGGTTGCGTCGTGAAAGAAGTGCCGATTGAACATATCAAGCATCTTTTTGCCTCTCACCAAGATCCAGACATCATCTCTTCCCTCGGTTTATGGGATAAAGCACTGCCCAGTGCAACATTACATTCACCTTGGTTGTGGGAAGGGTTTATCCGCCATTTTGGTATGGAGTCAATTCAATTCTCCCCCATCAAAGATGAAGGTGGAAAAGTGTCCTTATCAGGTCACGACCTGCACTTTATCCCAGCACATTACATGCACTCTTCTGGTAACTTTTCGGTTTACGACCCTGATGCAAAAATATTGATGTCTGGCGATATTGGTGCCGCGCTCGACAGCCCTAACGCCTCTTTTTTTGTAGAAGATTTTCAAAGCCATATTCCAAAAATGACTTATTTTCATCAACGTTGGATGCCATCTAACCGCGCCAAAAGTGATTGGATTGAGCGAGTCAGCCAGCTAGATATTGAGATGATGTGTCCGCAACATGGCGCTATTTTTCGGGGCGATGATGTTCAACGATTTTTGGAATGGCTAGATAAGTTGGAAGTTGGCGTAGCGATAAAAAAATAGCGATGTTAAGGCTCTCGATGAGAGCCTTACAAAAAGAGCAAATTAAGCTTGAGTAATGGGTTCACGCTCGACCGTATCGGGCTGATGCTCTGCGACCCAGTAAAGCCAAATCATCACTAAGCACAGCACAAAGCAAAGGCCAAACAGCCAGTTTGAATTGAGGTATCCAATCACCGCCCCCCCAACCAGTGGCGCAATCGCAAAACCTAATGAGTAAAGCGCCGCGGCACCAAAGTAAGAACCACGCAAATGGGCGGGAGCCATACGGTCTATTTGTACGTTTAAGGTTGGAAAAGCAATGACTTCGCCCATACTCAAAACAAAGCAAGCAAGCGCCCAACCAATCGGTAAATCTGCAGGGGTAAACAGAAAGCCGAGTTGCGCAAGCCCCATCAATAACATGCCGATCCGAGTTCGTACAAACAGCGGGACGTTTTCCAACCACTTCAGCATTGGGAACTGGAAGATGATAATGGTCATGGTATTTACCAGCACTAACCCTGCGACAATTTGCGCTGCATCGGCGGCACTGGTGCGTACAATCACTTGTGGAATAGACGATTCTACCTGCCCATAGATGAACATCATGATGAAGTTCGCCACCATCAACTTCACAAAAATATTATCTTTACTGATCACTCTTAGCGTCGAAGAAAAATTAGGCAAACCAGAGCGATCGGGCTTGGTGTAGCGCCCTTTACGTTCAATACCGAGCTGCAGCCAAAAACCAAACAATAAATACGTGCCGCCAGTAAAGAAAAAGAGAGTTTGTGGATGAGAAAGCCCAAACGTAATCCCAAGCAGTGGCCCAATGGCACCACCTAGATTGAGTAGGAAATAGCGGATGTTAAGCGCCAGCTCGCGATCTTTCAAATTCGGCAAGTTATCACCGATCACCGCTTTGCCCGGCGCTTCAATCATTGGTCGCATTAAACCGGTAAGGACAATAAGCACGTAAAATTGCCAGATTTGATCAGCCACACCAATGCCACTGTAGGCAAATGCAGCCATCACACTGCCAAGAACCATCACCCACTTGCGACCAAATTTGTCGGAAAGATACCCTGAATACAGCCCAGTAATTGCTCCTACAACAGCAGAGGTCGCCAACATTCCACCCACTTCAATCGGCGATGCACCATAATCTTGGTAAAGAAACACGATCAAAAATGGCCATGCCATGAAAAAACTGGTACGAGCAATCAATGTTCCGGTTAATACCGTCCACACTGAAAAATTAAACCTTTTTACCCTTTCTAAACGAAATAAGCTTTCCTCTTTCGCCATAAAAACACTCCTTACTTTCAGCCACTTGACCATGCGTTCACACGATGAACATCACATTTCTAGTTCTTATTGGGTCAATATATGAAGATAATGTTAATAAAGATAGTGTTTTTTATACGAGGGAGATCGAATCATAAAAACAAACAGATAACCCCAAAAAACCTAGTCATTTCGGATGGTTAGATATTCTTTGATTCATAAAAAAACCGCATAACCTTTCGAGTTATGCGGTTGAGACTAGGAAATAGTAGTCGATTTATAGTTTGAAGAAGGCGAGCTGCGCTTTTTGCTTCTCGGCCAATTGTGACAGTTCGGCACTGGCACTGGCGCTCTGGCTGATACCCGTTACGTTTTGATTTACAAGCTCAGACATATTAACCACGTTACGGTTAATATCTTGCGTGACTTGCGACTGCTCTTCTGCCGCAGTCGCCACTTGGGTATTTGAATCATTGATGTCTGAAACCGATTCCGTGATCCCAACAAGTGCATCATTTGCTCGTTGCGTTAACTCACCGTTACGCGCAAGCATCTCAATGCTGGTTTGCATACTATCGTTTGCAAGAATCGATTGGCTTTGCAGCTCTTCAATGATAACTCGAATCTCTTTAGTTGAACTCTCAGTACGTGCAGCAAGCATGCGAACTTCATCAGCCACGACCGCAAAACCACGACCAGTCTCACCTGCACGTGCCGCTTCAATAGCCGCATTCAGTGCCAATAAGTTGGTTTGCTCAGAGACACCTCGGATCACTTCAACGACATCGTTGATCTGCTCTGATTGCTCTTTTAGACGCAGAACTACGCTCGCAGCATGATTCAGCGCTTCTGACATTTGTAAGCTCGCTTGGGCGCTCTCTTTAAAAATAGCTAAGCCTGATTTAGCAAGTTCATCCGCTTCGCGAGCGGTTGAATCAGCGACCGTTGCGTTATCACTCACGTTGTTTGCTGTGCTCGCAAGTTCATTCACCGCCGAAGCAACTTGTTCAATTTCACTCAACTCTTGTTGTGCATTTGACTCTGCTTGCGTCATCACCGCAGCCAGCTCGGTTGAAGCTGACGCCACTTCTTCACTAATACGGTTTAAATGATCTACCGTAGCATGTAACTGAGAGGTAGTCGTATTGACATCTTTACCCAACTTTGAGATTTCATTCTCGCCATCCGCATCAGCGCGAATGGTTAAGTTCCCCTGCGCTAATTCACGCATTACAGCTTGTAACTTTTGAATCGGGGCCACAATCATATTTGAAAGGATCCAAGCCATCGCAAGAGAGAGCGAAAGTACAGACAGAACAGTGACCATAGCCGTGTTCATAACACGAATGTTGTCTTTGTCGCTTTGAGCCAATGACTGCGTCGCTTGTTGGTTCACTTGCTGCGAAAGATCATTTATCGCATTGACCATTTGCTCACCACTTTGACGAAATTGCGCAATAAATGCTGTGTATTCTGCTTCAGAGGTCATCCCTTGATCGCGACGGTTAAAAAATTCCACCATTTTCGTCGACATATCAACGTAATGTCCGATGCTTTTATGAACTACCTCAACATCGCTCCGATAAAGCTCATCTTGTCGCATTTTGCTCAAATTGCGCTCTACTTCTTCCAGGCCATTTTTTAACTCAGCTAAGAATGTGGCGCGACGAGCGGGATCATAAATAGCGTATACCGCACTAATACGCAGCGGATAAACGGTATCGTCCACACTGGCAAGAGCATCTTTATATTCAACGAGCCGATCAGTACTGTTCGACACTTTGATTTGTTCATTTTGGAGATTACTTTTGGTTATCCACAGTGCAATAAGTAAAGCGAAAGTGGTTAACAAAACGGGTAATAAAACTTGTACGCGAATTGACAAATTTTTCAGTGAAAAATGCATTTAAAAGCCTCGATTAAAATAACATTCGCATCCATGCCTTGGGACTAATCCCACGGACTAAACAAGAGCAAACAATAGACAAAATTCACATTTTTGTCCATGAAATAATATAATGCAATTCATATAGTTATGAGCATATAGTCGTCAAAACAATGACTAGATACCAATAAGACAATATAAGTTAAATTATGATGATTTATGAAGAAAAATGACCACTTGCTAGGTGGTCATTGAGGTGGTTAGTACTGAAGAACTTATTCTTCGATAAGGCTATTTTCTAAGCGCATTCAGTTTGGCTTGTGCTAAACCGAAGATGGTATCAACCGGGTAGCTGCCATCTTCTGTTGCTTCGCCTGCGGGTTTGCCAGTAAAGAGCTCAACCGCTTCAGTGACATGTTCAATAGCCCAGATATTGAACTCCCCTTTCTCGACCGCTTTAACAACGTCAGCGCGTAACATCAGATTGTGCATGTTTGAACGAGGAATGATGACACCTTGTTGGCTGGTGCGCCCTTTGATTGCACACACATCAAAGAAACCTTCAATTTTCTCATTCACACCACCAATCGGCTGCGACTCACCAAATTGGTTCATCGAACCTGTGATCGCAATATCTTGGCGATTAGGCCGTTTAGAAAACGCAGACACAATCGCACAGAATTCGGCCATGCTGGCACTATCACCATCCACACCACCGTATAATTGCTCAAATGTGATGGTCGTGGTGAGTGGTACGCGCGCCGTACGGCCAAATACCGAAGAGAGATACGCGGATAAAATCATCACACCTTTAGAGTGGATGCTGCCACCCAGATCGACACTGCGCTCAATATCGATAATGTCACCATCGCCATAGGAAGTGGTGGCGGTAATACGGTTTGGCGCACCAAACATATGATCGCTGGTGCTCAATACCGACAGCGCATTCACCTGCCCGACCGCCATGCCTTGCGTTTGGATTAGCGTTGTACCGTTAACATACGACTCCATCACACTGTCTTGCAGGCGGCTCACTCGCATCTCTTGGTTGCTGAGCGCCTCTTCGACATGATTCTGGCGGATCATGTTTGAATTCGCCTGCTTCGCCACATAGTTAGATTCGCGTAACAAATTGGCAATATGCGCCGAATGAAGTGACAGTTTGCCTTGATCGCCCGTTGTACGTGAACTGTGTTCAATGATGCGTGCAATCGCTTTACGGTCGCAATGCAGCATATTGTTGTCGTGCACTATGCTCGAAATAAAACGCGCGTAATGTAGCTCGGTATCGGGCGTACGTTTCATCTCATCTTCAAAATCGGCCGTTACTCGGAACAATTCGCTAAATTCAGGATCGTAATGAGTCAGCAGCTGATAGGTGTGGTAATCACCAAACAGGATGATTTTCACATTTAGCGGGATAGGCTCTGGGTCAAGTGAAACCGTCCCTGTTAGCGTGACCTCTTTTTCCAAAGAGGTAAAACTCATTTGGCGTGAACGCAGCGCGCGCTTTAAACCGTCCCAAACATAGGGCTGTTCAAGCACTTTCACCGCATCCATCAACAGCACACCACCATTGGCTTTATGTAAACTACCCGCTCGAATCAACGAAAAATCGGTAAATACTGTGCCTTTAAAAGTCGCCGTTTCGATATAACCAAATAGAGAGTGGTAGTTCGGGTTCTCTTCTACTACGATCGGTAGCTTGTCTGAAGGCTGGCTGACCAGCACATTGACTTTGTAGCGACGCGGCAGACGCTTATCTAAAGAAGCTGTCGCGACTTCGCCTTGCTCACTGTCTTCATCTAAGAAAATGTCCGCATTATCGACGATGTCTTTTTGTAACTCCGTGAGATACGTTTTGATGTCTGGGTAGCCAGAATAATCTTGCTTAAGCTGCTTAATAAAGTGGGTAATCACGCCAAGCGTTACTTCATCATTGAGCTTTTTGATCTTCTCACTGTAGGAGTCTTCCCATTCGGTCAGTTGACGTACCATATTGCGTAGGCTGATTTCTAGCTCATCAATGGTATGGCTAAAGTGCTCTTGCTCTTTTTTAGACAAGGCGTCAAAGGACTCTTCGGTGTGCATCTCTTCACCGTTCATCGCAACAAATTGATAGTCGCCTTGAGTGGTGATGGTTAAGCTAATGCCTTTATCTTTGGCTTCTTTACTGATGCTATCCAATTCACTTTGCTGTTTTTGTGCCATCTGATTTTTCAGTTTATCGGCACGAGCAAAGTAAATCTCGTTATCAAAAGCTAACGGGATCGCATTGACCAACTTATTCATTAACTTTTCAATGTCTTGCTTGAGTTTAACCCCAATACCCGAAGGTAACTTCAGCACTTTTGGGGTTCGAATATCGCTGAAATTGGCCACATAACACCAATCAAACAACGCATCGACATCATGCTGATGGCGGTTTAAATAGCGCAAAATCATCGTACGTTTGCCCAACCCATTACGGCCAATAGCGTAGATGTTGTAACCCTTCTCTTTGATCGACATTGCAAATTCGACCGCTTTTTGCGCCCGTTCTTGCCCCACAATCTCATCAACTGGGTCTAACTCCTTAGTTGATTTACAAGGGAGTTTTTCTAACTGGGCAACGTGGTAGAGCTGCTCTGCATTCAATCGTTGAATCGCCATCACTCCGCTCCTTAGCTTTTGGATTCTTGTTGTAGTTTGACCTAAGTGTAGAAGCAATTCATTTATATTTTAGCGAGTTACACCTTATTCGCGTTTAACCGAACAAATAATAAACAATCACCACACTTAAAATCGCAAATAACAATTATTTGCATTTGATAATAAATTGCATTTAAATAAGTGAACGCCGTCATTCTGGAGAATTGAGTATGGACTTACAACAGTGCTGGACAAGCTATCTCAAGGCTGAACAACTATTAGCACAGGGGCATTGGCCACAAGCACACTGTTTGTTTGAAGATGTACTGCATCATATGCCAAGTCATATTCAATCAGCGCTAAACTGCGAACATACAAAACCTTGCCAGTTGGTGTGCTTGATCTCTGGGCTATGTGATGCTGCTGTTTCTCAATCTGAAATTTTCAACCACTTGGGCCAGCATAAACAAGCCTTTGATGTCTTAAATCAATCTTATGCTCTGCTGCAGTTTACTGCGATTGAGCCCAATGCCTTGGTTAACCGCCTTGCCAACGTACTCACCAAACAAAGCGATGACTTGCTCAAACATATGGGTGCTTTTTGTTCAGCGCAGCGCAGTGCGACTTGGATGTTGGAGTTCGAACACGTACAAAAAGCGCACCACTATTTCAACCAACTCAAACGTTATAACCAAGTACAGGCTCAAGTTCTGTCGTCAAACTGTCATTGTTCAACTGAATAATCACCATAGAGTTACCATTCCGGATAAGACTGACCACCTAGCATCATTCACAGCCGCTATAAGTAACGTGCTGTGGTCAGGGGATGAGACTTAGGCAGAACGTAACCTCTCACCCTGAAAATGTGTCGAGATGGCATGAGAATTTAATCGATTGCGTTATCAATAGTTGATGTATGTCAAATTGTCGTAGACAATACGCACCCGAGTCTAGGGGCGATCCCTAGACTGCGTTCTGCACTTTTGGAGGAGCGCATTGGTTTTAACTATCGACATTATAGTTAGAGCCTATTTTCTATTTTTGCATGACGCTGCTACCGTTGGCGCATGCTAAATACCTCGTTTTTAAGGGAAAGATGATGGTAATACCTGAAAACAGCAGTATTGTGATTTTTGGTGCTTCAGGCGACTTAACCTATCGCAAGCTTATACCTGCTCTGTATCACTTGTTCGCCAGTGATCAACTGCCGAAATCCTTTGCTATTCTGGGCGTCAGCCGAACCCAATACAGCGATGAGTCATACCGTGAAAAATTAAAGCGCTCTCTTCAGGAAATGGAAAAGACCGTCCCAGATATTCTCGACGCCTTTTGCGAGCACTTGCATTATCAAGCGATCAATACTTCAGATGTTGCAGAATACGCGCAGCTCGCCACGCGTCTTGACTCTTTGGCTGAGCAATACCAATTCACGCAACGCAACACTCTGTTCTATCTCGCGACGCCGCCGAGCCTTTATGGCGTCATCCCGGCCAATCTCGCAGCGCATGGATTAAATAGCGAAGCGCAAGGTTGGAAGCGTTTGATCATCGAAAAACCGTTTGGTTATGACCTCGCATCGGCTCAAAGCCTTGATATCGAAATTCATCGCCATTTCCAAGAACACCAGATCTACCGTATCGACCATTATTTAGGCAAAGAGACAGTACAAAACCTGTTGGTTTTCCGTTTTGCTAACGGGATGTTCGAACCTTTGTGGAACCGCAATTTCATTGACTATGTCGAAATTACAGGCGCAGAATTTTTGGGCGTCGAAGAACGCGGTGGCTATTACGACGGTTCTGGTGCGGTGCGTGATATGTTCCAAAACCATTTACTGCAAGTGTTAGCTATGGTTAGCATGGAACCACCAGCCGCCATTAATGCCGATTCAATTCGTAACGAAGTCAATAAAGTGCTGCAAAGCCTGCAACCGCTTTCTGATGATGACCTACGCCACAACCTCGTACTGGGGCAATATACGGAATCAGAAGTTCGTGGCCAGTTTTTACCCAGTTACCGTGATGAACATGGTGTGGCAGCAGATTCCCGCACTGAAACCTATGTCGGTTTGAAAATGTTTATCAATAACTGGCGCTGGAATGGTGTGCCATTTTATGTGCGTTCAGGTAAACGTTTACCAACGCGCGTCACCGAAGTGGTCATTCACTTTAAGCGTACGCCACACCCTGTTTTTGGGCAAAATGCCCCTGAAAACAAGCTCATCATTCGCATTCAGCCCGATGAAGGCATTCAAATGAGCTTTGGTTTGAAGGAGCCAGGTGCGGGCTTTAAAGCCAAAGAAGTCTCTATGAACTTCCATTACACATCACTGGAAGAAACCAAGATGTTGACCGCTTATGAACGGCTTCTTTTGGATGCGCTCAACGGTGATGCAACTTTATTTGCGCGTACCGATGCCGTAGAAGCGTGTTGGAAGTTCGTGCAACCTATTTTGGATTTTAAACAAGACCCTCAATCGCTGTTTGGCTATGCCTGTGGCACGTGGGGACCAAAAGAGTCCGATTTGCTGCTACACAATGATGGCCGCGCGTGGCGCTTCCCGTGTAAAAACTTGACCGATACGGATTACTGCGAATTATGATCAATCATAAAATTTTTCAAACCCCAGAACAGGTGGTTGAAACGCTCGCCAATGAAATGCAACGCTATAGCGAGCAAGGTCAGCCAGTTCATATCTCCCTTTCCGGTGGCAGCACACCCAAAATGCTATTCAAATTATTGGCCAGTGAACTTTATGCAGAGGCGATTGCATGGCAAAACCTGCATTTCTGGTGGGGTGATGAACGCTGTGTCGCTCCTGACGATGCCGAAAGCAACTTTGGTGAAGCCAATACACTGCTGTTTAGCCAAGTGAACATTCCACCTCAAAATATTCACCGTATTCGCGGCGAAGATGATCCACAAACCGAAGCTAAGCGCTTTGCCGATGAGATGGCAAAAGTCATTCCATCCGTCAACGGTACTCCTGTTTTTGATTGGATTTTGCTCGGTGTTGGCGCAGATGGCCATACGGCATCCCTGTTCCCTAATGTGACCGACTACGAGGATGAGAATTTATCTTTAGTGGCAACGCATCCGGAATCAGGCCAACTTCGTGTCTCTAAAACAGCGAAAGTGTTGGAAGCTGCAAAACGCATTAGTTACCTCGTTCTTGGCGCAGGTAAAGCCGAGATCGTACACGAAATTCACACCACGAAAGCCGAGGATCTTCCTTATCCGGCTGCCAAAGTTAAATCAACAACTGGCGAAACAGAGTGGTTTTTAGATTCAGATGCCGCAACAAAGATTGCGTGAAGGAGAGAAATAAATGAAAGGTGATATCGGTGTAATCGGCCTAGCAGTGATGGGCCAAAACCTTATCCTAAATATGAACGACCACGGTTTTAAAGTGGTAGCTCACAACCGTACCGCGGCAAAAGTCGATGAGTTCCTAGCAGGTCCAGCGAAAGACACCAATATTGTTGGTGCTTATTCACTGCAAGAGTTAGTCGACAAACTGGCGACACCTCGCAAAGTGATGCTGATGGTGCGTGCAGGCCAAGTTGTGGATGATTTCATCGACCAACTGGTTCCGCTACTCGATAAAGGCGACATCATTATCGATGGTGGTAACACGAACTTCCCAGACACCAACCGCCGTGTTGCAGCACTGCGTGAAAAAGGTATTCACTTTATCGGTACAGGCGTTTCTGGCGGCGAAGAAGGGGCACGTTTTGGCCCGTCTATTATGCCAGGTGGCGCACCTGAAGCTTGGGAAGCCGTGAAGCCAATTTTCCAAGGTATCTCAGCAAAAACCGAAGCTGGTGAACCTTGCTGTGATTGGGTGGGTAACGACGGCGCGGGTCACTTCGTTAAAATGGTACACAACGGTATCGAATATGGCGATATGCAGCTAATTACCGAAGCTTATCAGTTTATGAAAGACGGCTTGGGTTTAAACCATGATGAAATGCAAAAAGTGTTTGCTGATTGGAACAAGACCGAGCTCGATAGTTACCTAGTGGAAATCACCGCTGATATCTTAGGCTACAAAGACGAAGATGGTGAAGCTCTGGTTGAGAAAATCCTCGATACTGCTGGCCAAAAAGGCACAGGTAAATGGACGGGCATTAACGCACTCGATATGGGTATTCCGCTGACGCTGATCACTGAGTCAGTTTTCTCTCGTTGCCTTTCAGCATTGAAAGATCAGCGCGTTGCTGCCGAAGCGCTGTTTGGTAAGAGCAATATGCAGATCGAAGGTGATAAACAAGAGTGGGTTGATGCACTTCGTCAAGCGCTACTTGCGTCTAAGATCATCTCTTACGCACAAGGCTTTATGCTAATGCGCCAAGCGTCTAACGAAAATGGTTGGAATCTTAACTACGGTAACGTGGCATTGATGTGGCGTGGTGGTTGTATCATCCGCTCCGCATTCCTGAGCAACATTCGTGATGCGTTCGAAGCTAACCCAGAAATCGCCTTCTTAGGTTCAGATGCCTACTTCAAGGGCATTTTGGATAACTGCCTAACGGCTTGGCGTAAAGTAGCGGCCAAATCAATGGAAGTCGGCATTCCAATGCCATGTATGACCTCCGCGCTCACTTTCTTAGATGGCTACACCACCGCTCGCTTACCGGCTAATTTACTGCAAGCACAACGTGATTACTTTGGTGCTCACACTTATGAGCGTACTGACCGTCCACGTGGTGAATTCTTCCACACAAACTGGACCGGTACAGGCGGAAATACGGCGTCTACCACTTACGACGTATAAAAAATTCGGCTTACGATGAAAAAAGGACTAGCTAAGCCCCTTCATCTACGCCTATAATTTGACCGTCATGGAGGATGTTAACTAGGTTAACATCCTCTATTTTTTTGTTTCCAAAACTACATGAGATCCAAAGATGACCATCAATAAGTTCTATGTATTTGTCCCACAGGCTGTGGAAGAAGACACTCATAGGGAAAATGAAGTTCAATCTGCTATGGAAGCTCAACGTCAGGCATTAGTGCAACAAGCGCAGAAACAAGGCGCAGTAGCATAATCCATAAGCAGAGTGTGGCAACACGCTCTGCTTATCACTCCTCTCTACCTCATCTATAGGCATATCGTTTGCCAATCATGATTCACAAAATACTCTTTCTGACATTCAATCAAAGCTTGTACTGCTAGCGATAAACCTCTGCCATTTAACTGTAGCTATAGCACGAACGCGTTAAGCGAATTCTATATCCAAAAACTCTCGTTTGTTGGTTAATTTATTCCTCATTAGTTCAAATTAAGAAACAATGATGTTGGTTATTCGCTATATATCCGAACCAATCTAATTCGTATGATAGCTCCCGAACCGATAACATACTCTTTGGATAAATAATCATGAAAACACTGACTCTACTTACAGCAACCACACTCATCAGCAGCACCGCGTTTGCAGCACAACAACCTTTGACACTTGACGTCTACAATGCAGATGGCAATAGCTTCCATGTCAACTCCACTTTGGTTTATGGCGAAACAGAAGCGATGGTGGTTGACACTGGCTTTACTAAAGCCGACGCACTCCGTATTGCAGCAAAAGTACTCGACTCTGGCAAAAACTTAACCACGATTTTTATTAGCCAAGCTGACCCTGATTACTACTTTGGCGCTGAAGTACTGCATGACATGTTTCCACAAGCGAAAGTGCTCACGACTCCTGGCGTACGTGCAACGATTGCAGAAAAACTCGAAGGTAAACTGGCATTTTGGGCTCCCAAAATGGGTGCAAATGCCCCTGTAAAACCAATACTACCAACGGCTTATAATGGCAAAACCTTAACCATTGATGGGCAAACTATTGAAATTCGCGATGCGGATGGAGAATTAGCGCATCGTCCTTATTTATGGATACCAGCCAATAAAGCGATTTTAGGTAACGTCGCGGTATACGGAAATGTTCATTTATGGATGGCTGATGCACAAAGTGATGCGAGCCGCCAAGCTTGGGCGCAACAACTTGATCAAATGAAAGCACTCAAACCAAACGTAGTGATCCCGGGGCATATGACTTCTGGAACAGCGCTTGATGCTTCTTCAATTGAATTTGCACAACAATATCTTATGGATTTTGCTAAAGCCAAAGCAAACAGCAAAGACAGCGCTCAGTTAATTCAAACCATGCAAAACCTTTACCCTAATGCTGGCCTCCCAATGGCTTTAGAAATTGGTGCCAAAGTTCATATGGGTGAGATGAAATGGTAAACGTCCACTATATTTTCGACTCAATGTGTGGCTGGTGTTACGGAGCAACCTCTCTGATTCAGCAGTTGAATGAAATGAGCGGAGTAAAACTGCACCTTCATCCGGGTGGAATGATCGAGCGATCGCCTCTTTCAGATGGTTTTCGCCAACATGTACTGCAAGCTGATCTGCGCATTGCTCAGCAAACAGGAGCCGTATTTGGGGAAGGTTACATCGCCAAAATCAAAAGTGGCGAAACCGTGATATTGGACTCATACGTTACTGCTCAAGCCATTATTGCAGCGCAATTACTCGGTGTATCGCCAAGTGTTATGCTCAAAAGCATTCAACAAGCGCACTACCAGCAAGGTTTGCCTGTGGCCGATACTGACACATTGGCACTGTTAGCCCAATCGCTTGACCTAGAGCCAAATCAATGGCTACAAGCGATGGAGCAAGCCAAAGCTCAGTTACCAGAGCAGTTAGAGCAGACGCAAAGCTTAATGGCGCAATATCAGCTTTCTGGTTTTCCCTCGATTGTGTATGAAGCAGAGGGGCAATGGCGAACCGTATCTGTTAGCCATTTCTATAATCGACCACAACAATGGGCTGATTTCTGGAAAAATATGACTCAGTAATTAGTGCCTCATCCCTCTCTTGACTAAAGAGAGGGATTTTTCCATCTACTTGTTCATCATTTTGATGCTTTTACGCACCACTAAAGTCGGCTCTAATTGGACAATTTGCGGTTCGAGCGCTTCGTTTTCTAAACGGGCAAGTAAGGTGTCAACTGCCGCTTTACCTAAACGATATTTGGGTTGATGAATAGTGGTTAGAGCTGGCGACATAAAACGGGCGATGTGAATATCGTCATACCCCATCAGCGAAAGATCTTCAGGAATGCGGATTCCTTTTTCATTAGCTGCATTAATCACCCCCATTGCCATCATGTCATTAGAGACAAAAATCGCACTCGGCAATGGCCCTTTAGCTAACATTTTATTGAACGCTTCGTAGCCACCTTCACATTCAAAATCGGATTCAACAATCCAATTGGGATAAATGTCCAAACCTGCTTCCAAGACAGCGCGCTTATAGCCTTCATAACGCATTTGAGCTTGGTGTCGAATCAATGGCCCGGTAATACAACCGATTTCTTTATGACCGCACTCAATCAAATAGTTCGCCGCAATATAACCGCCACGTAAAGAGTTATCTTGTATTTTATCGCTAGGAAAGAGCATTGGGCCCCAATCCATCACCACGACAGGGATATCTGGGTAGCGTTCAAAAACGTCAATCCGCTCACCTTCTAAGGTGGAGCACATCAAAAGTAAGCCATCAACGCGCTTTTGCAGCAGCGTGTTGATAGAGGCTTGCATTCGCTGGCTATCCCCTTCGGTATTACACAAAATAAGGTTATAACCTTTGTGATAGCAACTGCGCTCTACCCCTTTGACCACTTCGCCAAAAAAGGGGTTAGTCGAAGTGGTCACTAACATGCCAATGGTACGCGTTCGGTTCATTTTGAGACTGCGAGCCAATGCTGACGGGGCATAGTTCAGATCTTGCGCGGCTTTATTGACACGCTGAGCGATTTCATCGCTCACATAGCGAGATTTATTAATGACATGGCTGACGGTAGACGTGGATACGCCAGCTAATCTTGCAATATCTTTCATTGTCGCCATGTCTGTTTTTCCTATTCTATTGATGCTGAGCGAGAAACGCGTCCACTTCTACTCGGGTGGGTATTGAGGTTTGCGCGCCAAAACGGGTAACAGAAATGGCTGCCGCAGCATGCGCAAATTTAATGGCTGATTCTAAAGGCATATCTTCCAACAAACCCGTGACCAAAGCACCGTTAAACGTATCACCTGCCGCGGTGGTGTCTGTCACATCGACTTTAAAACCAGCAATCAGTTGACCACGTCCATTTTGGCTTAGCCAAACGCCTTTTGCACCTAAGGTGATCAAGACGATTTCAATCCCTTTTTTATGCAGTTCATTGGCCGCTAATTGCGCCGTGTGATCATCATCAACCATGATCCCCGTTAAGCGCTGCGCTTCCGTTTCGTTTGGTGTGATTACATCGACACATTCTAGCAGAGTATCAGGCAGATCTCGGGCAGGCGCTGGGTTTAAAATCACATTGGTACGATTTTGTTTGGCGATTTGCGCAGCTTTAATAATGCCATCGATTGGTGTCTCTAATTGCATCAATAAATATTTGGCCGCGCCAATGGCGGCTAAATCCGCTTCAATAGCATCAGCCGTCAGCTTGTCATTCGCCTCTGCCGAAATACAGATGCTGTTTTCTCCGCTGTCCGAGACTTGGATCATCGCAATGCCCGTCGGACAATTGGGCTGCATTTTAACTCCCGCAATGTTGATACCATCGAGCTTAAAATTCTCACGAATATTGATACCGAATGCATCGTCACCCACGCAGGCAATAAAACCGATGTCCGCTTTTAATCGCGCGGCAGCTACAGCTTGGTTGGCCCCTTTACCACCGGGAATAACTTGATAATGACGACCATGCAGCGTCTCGCCCGGGCGAGGAAATGAAGGCACTTGCAAAACATGGTCAGCGTTAACACTACCTAATACCACTAACTGATTCATAATTTGTCCTTTGTTCATGAGTGAACATGTTTGAAATAGAGCTGGAGAGGTTTGGCTTTTGTGGCTTCACCTGAAAAAACAAACCTATCGAGCCTGATTACTGGTTATTAATGGCTGAGGGGTTATAGAGAAGAGGTAGCTCTCTACGAGCCAGTAAAGAGCTACCTACAGCAAAGATTATTTGCTGATGATTTTTAGAGGAACCGGAATGTACTCATCCACTTGTTCGCCTTTTAGCATTTTATCGGCCGTTTCAATGCCAAGTGCACCGATCATGTCTGGTTGCTGAGCAACAGTCGCAGCAAGTTGGCCGCGTTCTACCGCCGCGATACCATCGTCGGTACCATCAAAACCGATGATCATCACCTCTTTGCCTGATGCTTGAACGGCGCGAAGTGCACCCAATGCCATTTCATCATTTTGGGCAAATACGGCTTGAACATCTGGGTTTGCCGCTAGCAGGTTTTCCATTACATTCAAACCTTTAGTGCGGTCAAAATCAGCAGGCTGGCTAGCAAGCAGTTCCATTTCACTGCCTTTCACCGCGTTCATGAAACCTTCGCCACGCTCACGAGCGGCCGATGTGCCGGCAATCCCTTCCAGTTGAATGACTTTGGCTTTTGCGCCGATTTTTTCGACGATAAAGTGACCGGCCATTTCACCACCGACTACGTTATCAGAAGCGATGTGGCTCACAACATCACCACGGCTTGCACCGCGATCCAGTGTTAACACTGGCACTTTAGCGCGGTTGGCCATACGAATGGCGTTAGAGACTGCATCAGAATCGGTTGGGTTGATCAAAATCGCTTTAACGCCACGAACGGTTAAGTCTTCTACGTTTGATAGCTCTTTGCTTGGATCATTTTGTGAATCCAAGACGATCAGGTTGTAGCCTAACTCTTTCGCTTTCGCTTCTGCGCCATCTTTCATGGTGACAAAAAATGGGTTGTTCAGAGTGGATAGTACAATTGCCATGGTGTCTTGCGCATGCGCAGCCACAGAGACAGTGGTGGAAAGTAGAGCAGCAGAGATTAAAGTTGCAAGTTTTTTCATCTTTATAGTCCTTTTTGTAGGGGCCGTTTTAAAGCTAATATGGCTCGCTTTAAAACGGAGGTTTTCTATCGTGTTACTTATTTTTGTTATCCACGAGTACCGCGAGCAAAATAACCACGGCTTTCGCAATCATTTGGTAGTAAGAAGAGACATCAAGCAGGTTCAGCGCGTTATTAAGAAAGCCGATGATCAGCGCCCCAATTAACGTGCCCATAATGCGTCCTTTACCACCCATCAAGCTGGTACCACCAAGTACGACGGCAGCGATGGCATCCAGCTCATAACCCATACCAGCAGTCGGTTGCGCAGAAGAGAGGCGAGACGTGACGATGATGCCAGCCAGCGCAGCCAATAGACCACAGATGGCGTACACACCAATTTTCACGCGATCCACATTAATACCTGACAATCGCGTCGCAGACTCATTGCCACCTAGCGCGTAAACATAGCGGCCAAAACGTGTATGGTTGAGTAAGTACCAAACCGCAGCAAAGACTACCACCATCATCCACACCGGAACGGGAATACCCAATGCGTAACCTGTACCAAACCAAGCAAAAGCATCTGCAGTATCGGTAAAACCTGTCGAAATTGGACGCCCATCGGTATAAACCATGGTCACACCACGCAGTAAGGTCATAGTGACTAAGGTGGCAATAAACGCCTGCACTTTACCTTTGGCGATAATGATGCCGCTAATCGCACCCAGTGCCGCGCCAGCAAGTAACGCTGTAGGGACTGCGATAATGACAGGAATCTCAAGACCAATCATGGTTGCAGCAAAAGCGCTGCACAACGCCAGTACCGAGCCAACACTCAAATCGATACCTGCCGTTAGAATAACCAAGGTCATCCCCACAGCGATAATGGCGTTGACTGAGGTTTGGCGCAAAATGTTCAGTATGTTGTCAACCGTGAAGAAATTGGGGTTTAAAAAAGAGACAACGACCACTAAAAAAAGCAAAGCAATCAGTGATTTTTGCTCAATGAGCCACTCTTTACTGATCCATTTTCTGCGGTTAGTTTGGGTTGAATTACTCATGCTGTTACTGCTCATGCTGCTTCCTCATTGATCTTTTTGCCTACCGCACAGGCGAGTAGAATCTCTTGGTTGGCTTGTTTGGCACTGAATTCGCCGCTGATTCGACCTTCATGCATCACCAAAATTCGGTCACTCATCCCTAGCACTTCTGGCATCTCTGACGAAACCAAAATAATACTCATCCCTTCGGCTTTAAATTGGTTAATCAATTGGTAAATCTCTTTTTTGGCTCCCACGTCAACCCCGCGTGTGGGTTCATCCAAAATCAAGACTTTGGGACGTGTCATCAACCCTTTCGCAATCGCTACTTTTTGCTGATTGCCACCGGACAAATTGCCAATGATTTGATCACGAGATGGCGTTTTGATGTTGAATAGGCGAATAAAATCTTCCACTGCGATGACTTCATCACTGTGTTGAATCTGTACGCCTTTGCTAAATTTATTCAACGCACACAGTGACATGTTCTCTTTCACCGACAGGCCAAGAACCAAACCGTCCCCTTTGCGATCTTCTGAAATATACGCGATACCGTTTGCAAGGCCATCTTGTGGGCTGACTGGGTTGATGGTTTTGTTCTCAAGGTTAATCACGCCTCGCTCACTGGGCAGCGCGCCGTAAATCACTTTCATTAATTCAGTGCGCCCTGCGCCCATCAAACCCGAGACACCGAGGATTTCACCTCGTTTGAGCGTAAAATTAATGTCATGCACACCTGAGCCCGTAAGGCCTATCACTTCAAGACAAGTGTCGCCGTGCTTTACCTCAATACGTGGGTACTGTTCTTCTAATTTCCGGCCGACCATCATCTCAATCAGGCCATCTTCATTGGTGTCAGACACTTTGCACTGGCCAATGAATTTGCCATCACGTAACACGGTAATATCGTCACAAATTTCAAAAATTTCTTTCAACCGATGTGAGATATAAACAATGCCGCAACCTTGTTCACGCAGCTCGTTAATCACATTAAATAACGATTCAGTTTCGGTATCCGTCAGCGCATCCGTCGGTTCATCCATGATGATCACTTTCGACTCAAATGAGAGCGCTTTTGCAATCTCAACCATCTGTTGCTCACCAAGGCTTAAGTCACCCAACAAGGTCTTTGAGCTGTGTTTAACGTTTAAGCGAGCCAGTAGTTTGTCGGCTGCTTGGTACATTTCATTCCATAAAATTCGCCCCATCGCACTGGTTATCTCTCTACCCAGAAAAATGTTTTCAGCAATGGTTAATTCCGGAATCAAATTCAACTCTTGGTGAATAATGCTGATGCCCGCTTGTTGTGAATCTCGTGGGCCTTTAAAGGCGGCTGGTTTTCCTTGGTAAGTGATAGACCCCGCATCCAATGAATAGATACCCGTCAACACTTTCATTAAGGTTGATTTACCCGCGCCGTTTTCGCCCATCAACGCCATCACACGGCCGGGGTAAACATTGAGGCTAGCTTTATCGAGTGCTTTCACGCCGGGGAACGCTTTTTCAATCTCACTGAGCGCTAAAATTGCTTGAGTCATAGTGGATCCTCAATCGCGGCTTAAAACACGACGCCTGCTTGAAAAATAACATTCGCATACGGCGTGCATTCGCCAGTTCTTACTACGGCTCGGCTGCGCATAGTGCGCTCTTTAAAATCTTGATGAGAGAGGTAAGTGACAGCAATCGCTTTCTCGCACAACTCCTCTTCCGCTTTCAGCTCAGCAAGCAGCGCTTTGTGATGCTCAGGGCTTACTTGTGCAAACTCTTCAGCAATGATCACACCTTCAATTTGAGATTCAGAAAGAATCACGCGGACCGTGTCAATAAAACCGGGAATACCGTGAGTTAATGCTAAATCAATACGCTGCACTTCATCAGGAATGGGCAAACCTGCATCACAAATTGTGATTTCGTCGGTATGCCCTAAAGTAGCCACCAAGTAAGAGAGTTCTGAGTTTAATAGGGTACTTTTTTTCATTGTTATACCTTCACGTTAGGCTTTATGTTTCGATTTTTGACACCTTTCTATCACTCTTGAATCGTTCAAGAAAATCTCATCGAAACGTTTCGATGAATCCTAGCGTAGCAAAAATAATTTGCACGATGCGAAAATAGGTAATGTGATTTTGATCGTTGATTAGTGAGCTGAGGAGTAAAAAAGAGTGAGGACCATCACTGGGTGATTTGTCATTAGATGCCCATTTTTAGCATAGGATTAACACTGAGACCGTGATTTTCGGTATAGTCACTCCGAACAAAAATCGCATCCATTTGGAACTCAAACATGAAAAAAATAGCCTTGGTATTGTTTACTGCATTTTCACTCGCCGCCTGCTCAGAAGTGGGCAGCGAAGCATGGTGTCAAGATATGAAAGAGAAACCAAAAGGCGAATGGAACGCCGGGCAGGCGGTGGATTATGCAAAGCACTGTGTCTTCCAATCACAAATTGGCAGCGACGCGTGGTGTGAAGATATGAAAGACAAGCCAAAAGGTGATTGGACAGCGAATGAGGCTGGCGACTTCGCTAAGCATTGTATTTTTTAGGATTGGTTTAAATAAAGAGCCTAGCTATGTTGGCTCTTTATTCTATTTAAAACAACAGTCAATATCTAACCGTAGGGCTCATCACATTCTATTTTTTGATCTTCGGTAAAAATACGACAGCTCATTGAATACCAGAGTGTATCGTATGAAAAACTAATATCGCTCTTTGATACACTTTTTAAAGTAATATAAAAACCTTGCTTATCACTATTCGACAAGTTTTCATTCTCGTTAATAACACAATACTCATAATGCTTTCCATTAGTAACGACATTCAGACAAGGCTTTCCTATTGGTATATAGGCAACATTATCTCCAGTTTTACCTGTCTGATTATCGTAAGACTTAATTAACGTTCTTAACTCATTACTTGGTGGAATCGGAAATGCCCCAGCATAGGATGAATAAGATAATAAAAAAGTGCAGTAAAATATTAGGTTATAAGTGGTCATATCTTATTGTCTTCCTGTTTAGTGGTACACTATTCCATACTGCATTTTCATAATGCATAATTCTTTTAAAGTTGAAATAGTTCATCGATACTTTGTCTTCAACTAATGCCGGAACATAGGCTCTACGAGTTTCAGTATAGCTATCACCACGATATGTAATATCTATAGTTACATCCTTCACACTACGAGGCATTCCTTCCCAATCAACAACTCCATATGTTTTTTGTACATCTGCTTTTGTAACTAAGATTTTTGTCTTATTTTCAAGATATTCATAAATAGTGTTAAACATAATGTACTGTTGCTTTCTAGTAATAACCAACTCTTCATCGGTTAAATCACTCGACTTCAAGGCACTCAATGCATCGCTTTTTGTTTTACCCTCAACACTTAAGAGCCACACTGATAACTTCGGGTTAAGACCCGCTAGCTCAAATAAATTTTTCAAATCCAATTTAGAGGGATTTTGGCCATTAGCACCGCTTGGAGGACTGCCGAGATCCAGACCTCGCCCGATAGTAACACCTGAATTTCCTATCACTTTTCCGCGATGATTAGGTATGTGCACTTTCCGAGAAAAGAATGGGCTTCCTTCGATGTCATTCCCCTCTGCATCAAAGGTCAATTGACCTTTTGGTACAGTCAACCATTTCAGATCCATCTCATCATTTTCATAAACCCACTCATCGACCAGCGCTTCATCTAAACCTAACAATGTCCCTTGGCCAACAATACCATCAACGGGGCCAATGCTGTATGACGGATGCGTTTGATGACTGGGTTGATAACTTTTTTGGAACTGCTCAATGGCCGTTTTGGTTTTACTACCGAAATCACCATCGACTTGCAAATCAAATTTCATTTTGATTAACGCTTGCTGAATCAAGCTCACTTCTTCGCCATTGTTGCCTTTTCTGAAAGCGCTGGCTTGTTTCTTCGCTAACTTCTCCAGCTCTTCTGAAGGTTTCAACACATCCGATTGTAGCAGTGATGCTTTATCTTCGTTTTGTGCATCCTCTTTTGGGCTCTCTTCCTGAGCGCTCTTTTCTGCCGCCTTAGATTCTGACTGCTTTTCTGATGATGCAGATGATTTCTGCGCAGCGGATTGTACTGCGGCAGCCTCAAAATGAGTGATCACATTCGCTTGGCCGCTTTGCATGGTCGCGTTAATTGCACTCGCTTGCAATTCGGCTGGAGCTTTCATATCAAGTAGTGGGGTTGCCAACATGGCGGATTGCCCACCATAAGCGCTACCGCTGCCAGCACTTCCGCCAGCATTAAGGTTAATCGCAGGACCAACGATGTGCACGCCACCAGCATCCACTTTGACAAAGCTGCCACCCGCTTTTAAAGTCACTTCAGCCCCAGCTTCTACAACGATTTTAGCTCCCGCTTTAAGGCTGATTTCGCGCCCTGTTTGTATCGCGGTCAGTTTGGCCACTTTATGCCGTAATGACCCGCTAATCTCTACACTGCTATCTTTGGTTATGTTATCGCGGCTTTCGCCCTCCACCGTGAGGTGGTGGTTATGTTTAACGTGCGTGAACTGGTCGTTATCCACCGTGAGGTGCTGGTCGTGCTTGATGTGCGCCGTGGCATCATTGAGCACCAAGGCGTCTAAGTCTTTTTGCGCGTGTAGGTAGATTTTCTCTTGCGCCGCTTGGTCTTCAAAGCTCAGCTCGTTAAACCCTTCTCCTTGGTGCGTTTCACTGCGCAGCACGGTTTTAGTTTTGTTATCCGGCAGTGTGTACGGCGCTTTGTTGGTCGCATGGTAGGTACGGCCTGTCACTATCGGTTGGTCTGGGTCGCCGTTGAGAAACGAGACGATGACTTCATGGCCAATGCGCGGAATGGCTATCATGCCATATTGGCTGCCAGCCCAACCTTGTGAGACACGCACCCAGCACGAGCTGTGTTCATCGCCGTTGGAATATCTGTCCCACGGGAAATGCAGTTTGACGCGGCCATGTTCGTCGCAGAAGATTTCTTCGCCGTCAGGGCCCACGACTAACGCCATGCAAGGGCCATCCACTTGAGGTTTGGCTTGCGGTGTCGCACGCCACGTGACATCAGCAGGAATGAGCGTGAATTGGTTGCTGTACGTGGTCGCGCCACTGCCGCCCTCTTCTTCCAATGCTTGTGGCTGACGCCCTTGATGATGCACTTGCACGACAACCCAGTCGCGGTTCGCGC
>NZ_CAWNMR010000013.1:0-54211 GCF_963875615.1 Vibrio sp. V09_P4A23P171 | reverse complement strand
CCATCACCCATGAACACATAAGTGAAGTGGTCAACGATGTCGTGACCCGGTTTGTTGAACTGCGCCGCCAGTGCTTTTTCAGCCATCGCCATGCCGACCGCATTGGTAATACCTTGGCCTAGTGGGCCCGTGGTGGTTTCAATGCCCGGCGCGTAACCGTATTCTGGGTGACCCGGTGTTTTTGAGTGCAATTGACGGAAGTTTTTCAAATCATCAATCGACAGCGCGTAACCGCTCAGGTGCAATAAAGAGTAAATCAGCATTGAGCCGTGGCCGTTTGACAGCACAAAACGGTCGCGGTCAGCCCATTGTGGGTTTTGTGGGTTATGGTTTAAGTGGCTACGCCAAAGCACTTCAGCGATATCCGCCATACCCATCGGTGCACCAGGGTGACCAGAGTTAGCTTGTTGAACACCGTCCATACTAAGAGCACGGATGGCATTGGCTAATTGTTTACGTTCCATAATAATTACCGACAAATAATAGAGTTAGAAAGGAAAGGGGAACGTTAATCGTTCCCCAAATTTTAATTCGTAAGTGGATTACAACTTGGCTGCAATCATGACTTCAAGTTTGCCTTGGTCAATGGCAAAGTTACGGATGCCTTCCGCTAATTTTTCTACGGCCATTGGGTCTTGGTTATGTTCCCATAGGAACTCTGCATGGGTCATTGCTGCAGGGCGTTCTTTGTTACCTTGAGAGTCAACCAGTTTTTCAACCACTTCACCTTCAGCTGCTTCGAGTTCTGCCAGTAAAGAAGGGGCAATAGTCAAACGATCACAGCCTGCTAGCTCTAAAATTTCACCGATATTACGGAAGCTTGCGCCCATAACGACTGTCTTGTAGCCATGTTCTTTGTAGTAATTGTAAATAGCAGTCACGGACAATACACCAGGATCTTCTTGCGGTGCAAAATCACGGCCTTCTTTGGCTTTATACCAATCCATAATGCGGCCGACGAATGGAGAAATCAGGAATACGCCTGCTTCTGCACACGCGCGTGCTTGAGCAAAGGAGAATAATAGAGTCAGGTTACAGTTGATGCCTTCTTTTTCAAGGATCTCTGCTGCGCGAATACCTTCCCAAGTTGAAGCCAGCTTGATCAAAATACGGTCGTTAGTAATGCCAGCATCGTTGTACATTTTGATCAGTTGGCGCGCTTTTGTCACGCTACCTTCCATATCATAAGAGAGGCGAGCATCGACCTCGGTAGAAATACGGCCCGGAATCGTTTTTAGGATCTCTTTACCGATATTGACAGCAAGCATGTCACAAGTATCTTGAACTTGTTGAGCCTTGTCTGAGCTCTGTGTTTTTGCGTATGCGATAGAAGCATCAATCAGTGGCGCGTATTCTGCAATTTGAGCCGCTTTAAGAATGAGAGATGGGTTAGTGGTCGCATCTTCTGGTTGGTATTTTTTGATTGCGTCAATTTCACCAGTGTCAGCAACAACAGTCGTCATTTTACGAAGTTGCTCTAATTTATTGCTCATATCGATCATCCTATTTCTTTGGGCCAAGCCAGATTTTGAGTTTGCTGGGCATTTGCAAGCGGGTTAGCAATCACATAATCATGTCTTACACATGCCAGAAAAGCTAACTCAATTATTTCCAGCGACCGAACATTTGCGTTGAACATTTGCTCGATCGTTGAGTAAATGATGTAGCCATATTTATCTTATCCACTGGGAAAGTCAATCGCTGTTCTGAGGTTATAGTGATATCAATCAACTATTTTTTTGTGAATTAATCTAAGCACTGGTAAATAAACGTTTGCTTAGATTTATCAAGGGTTGAAAGCGAACGTTACTGTGCATTGATTAGAGTGAGAAAATGTAATTTCCGTGAGCAAATGTTGCAAAGTAAATGAGGCTTAACCTATGCTAGGTCAATGAGCAAATGCTCAATTGTCGTTATTCTGCGCACAATATTGACCATGAGATCCCGTATGACCACTCCCAATCAAGACATTTCTATCGAAAATACTGACTTATTAACTGAAATTTCAGTGGCTTATTACCAAGATGGTGCAACTCAAGAAGAGATCTCGAAAAAGTTTTCTCTTTCACGAGCCAAAGTAGGGCGAATGCTTAGACAGGCACGCGATGAAGGGATTGTCGAAATTACGGTGAAATATCACCCTGTTTTTAGCGCCAAAATTGAGCAGCGACTGATTGAACGCTTTGGCGTAAAACGTGCGCTGGTTGCACTTGATCAACCTAGCGAAGAGTTGCAGCGCCAACAAGTGGCGGGGTTGGTTTCCAATTACCTGACCAGTACGCTAAAAAACGGCATGGTTGTGACCGTTGGTCAAGGCCGAAATGTATCGGCCGTTGCGCATCATATTGGCGTGATCACACCACGAGAGTGTAAGTTTGTCTGTAGTATTGGTGGCATTCACCCAAGAGGTGGGATGTTTAATGCGGATCATATCTGTCGGCAACTGGCCAAAAAATACGGTGGAAGCTCTGAAACGCTTTATGCGCCTGCCTATGCTGAAAATCGCGAACAAAAATTGGCGTTTATGCAAAATGCAACCGTCAAACAAACCTTAGATTTAGCACGTAAGGCAGACATTGCGTTAGTGGGTATTGGGGATATGAGTGAAAACAGCTACATGGTCGATCTCGGTTGGTTTACCGCCGATGAAGTGGTGCAGTCGCGTTTACAGCAAGGTGTGGTGGGGGATTTCGCTGGTTATGATTTTTTTGATATCCACGGTAAAGCTGCCAATACGGTGATGAGCGATCGTGTTATTGGGTTAGGGATTGACGAATTTCGACCGATTGCTGAGGTGATCGCTATCGCGGCTGAAAACAGCAAACCTTTAGCGCTGCTTGGGGCGCTACGCACCGGTGCAATTGATGTGATTGCCACCAGCGTAAGCAACGCGTTAACGGTATTGAATTTAGATGAGCAGATACAAACCGTCATTGGTTAGTGGATTCAGGTTAGTGAATTTAGGCTCATAAATTAATCTGCAATAACTGTAACGTGATTTTAAGATCTGAGTTTGGCTCGCATTGGCTGATTATTTTTAAACTTAAAATATATTTCTCTGCTGTATTGACGCAAACCCAAGGAGAAACTTATGAACAAGTTGATGATCGCCCTTCTCGTTGTTGCGTCATTTAACGCCGCTGCAGAGACAACCAAACCCGTCGTGGCGGGCTACTTTGCTGATTGGCAATATGAAAATGAGCAAAACCCCTACACCGTTAAAGATATTCCAGCAGAGAACTTGACTCATGTTATTTACGCCTTTTTGAGTATGTGTGGCCCCCATTCTGGAGCCAGTGAAACCGTACAAAAGCAAATCGCTAAGCAATGTGAAGGAAAAGCACCATTTAGTGCGATTGTTGTTGATACTAAATCCGCACTAGAAAAAGAGTTTGGCGTAGTCAATGTACCAGTTCCTTACAAAGGTCACTTCGCTCAACTTGCACAAATGAAGAAAGACTATCCGACGCTTAAGATTCTGCCTTCATTTGGCGGCTGGACAATGTCTGAACCGTTCCACGCAATGATAAAAGATCCTGCTACGATCAAGCATTTTTCCAAAACAGCGGTTGAACTTATAGAGCAGTACGCCTTTTTTGACGGTATCGATATCGATTGGGAATATCCGGGTGGTGGCGGTTTAACTACTTCGCCTTGGAATCCGGATACGAAATTAACCGACGAACAAAAAGAAGCAGAAAAACAGGCCTATACCGAGCTGATGAAAACATTACGTGCTGATTTGGATGCGTTGAGTAAAAAGACGGCTCGCCACTATGAACTTTCTACTGCTGTTGGTGTTGGAGCGAAAGCGGCTCAGATAGATTGGCCCGCCGTATCCCCTTATTTAACCAATATGTTTGCGATGACTTATGATTTTCTGGGTGGTTGGGGAACGCAAACGGGCCATTTAACCAATTTACATGCGACGGATCGCAGTTGGTGGGGAATGGGAGCCGATGTGTTTATCAATCAAATGATCGAATTGGGTATACCAAGCGAGAAATTGGTTATCGGCGCGGCGTTTTATGGACGTGGTTGGCAAGGCACTCAAGATTATGAGGGTGGTTTGCCTACGGCTGATCTCGTGTCTGAGCAGGGAGCGCCGTTTGGGACCGGTGAAAATGGCTATTTCATGTTCTGGGATTTGATGAAAAATTATCGCGCGGCACAAGGGTATCAATATGGTTACGATCAAGAATCGCAAGCACCATATTTATGGAATGCAGAAAAGAAAGTATTTATCTCGTATGAAGATGAACGTTCAGTGCGCGCCAAAGCCAAATGGGCAAAATCAGCGAAGCTAGGGGGAATTTTTACATGGGAACTTTCAGGTGATCCTTCAAATGAATTGATCAAAGCAATGGCTGATGAGTTGAAATAGCACGCTTTGTAAAACATGATCAAATCCCCACAATGATGGGGATTTGATTCAGAGACTAAAGCTCAATAGGCAGCTCAGTGCGCTGCCCCCATTCTGTCCACGAACCATCGTAAACGCACAGTTTTTCGTAGCCGCAAATTTGCGCAGCCAGCAGCACAATGCAGGCGGTTACGCCTGAGCCACAACTGAAAATGTATTGCTCTTTTCCAGCAGTCAGCGTTGCTTGCATAATAGGTTGTAGATCTTGCGGTGATTTAAGCTTATGCCCATTCATCAACTCTGTAAAAGGTAAGCAAATAGAGTGAGGAATATGGCCGCTACGTACGCCTTCTCTTGGTTCTTTTATTTGACCCAAAAAACGAGCTTGTGAACGGGCATCAACAGTTAAGCTCTCTGGGTTCTCTATTTGTGCAAGCACATAGTCTGCGTTCACAAAATAGCGAGGATCGAGCGTGCCATGGAAGTTTCCGTGTTTAAAGGCATGTGTGTACTCTTTTACAACGGGTAAACCTTGGCGTTTCCATTCGGTTAATCCACCATCAAGAACGTATACCGACGCATGTCCCATCGCTTTGAGCATCCACCATGCCCTCGGTGATGCAAACGTCCCGCTATTGTCATAGACAACGACGATCGAATCGTGGTTTAAACCGATCGATTGTGCTAATTGGTTAAAGCGATCTTCACTAGGCATCATATGAGGTAGTGGCGATTGTAGGTCACAAAATTCACCATCATAATCAAAGCGGCGAGCGCCGGGAATGTTATGCAGAGTATCTTTCTCAGTTTCACTGGGAATTTGGAATTCAATACTGCAATCAAGAATAACGGTGCGCGGGTCGCCTAACTTTTGTGCTAGCCATTGGGGGGAGACGAGTGGTGACATGAGTTTAACTCTCCTATTGTGTGGGCTGATGCGGTGGACGAACGAGAAAGACATTATTGAGTCTTTGTCGTTCATTTACTGGCAAGTCTGGCAGTGAGCGAGTTTGATTAAGTTCATTTCTCTCCACGTCATTGAAAGAGCGTCCAACATCAAAATTTTGCCTTGTTTTACCTGCCCATATTGAGCGATCACTTTGATCGCTTCCATCGCTTGTACCGCGCCAATAATCCCGACGACAGGGGCCATTACGCCCGCTTCGACGCAAGTGAGTACGTTACTACCAAAAAGAGCGCTTAAACATTGGTAACAGGGCTCGTCTGGGTGCTGATACATAAACACGCTGACTTGCCCTTCCATACGAATCGCGGCACCAGATACCAGTGGTGTTTTAGTTTGAAAGCAGATTTTATTCAATTGGTTACGAGTATCAAGGTTATCTGATGCATCCAGCACCAAAGAATGCTGTTCAATTAATGCTTTCAATTGTGCATCTTCAAGGCGTTGATCAACGGTATTTACCGTTAAATACGGGTTAAGCATACGCAGTGACTCTGCCGCTGAGTCCACTTTTTTACGTCCAATATCGGCATCGCTATGCAGCACTTGGCGCTGTAAATTAGAGAGCTCAACCACATCATCATCGATGAGCGTGAGTGAACCAACACCTGCCGTGGCAAGATATTGGCTTGCAGCGCAGCCCAATCCTCCTGCGCCAAGAATTAAAATAGAGCTTTGTTTAAGTGCTTCTTGTCCTTCAAAATCAAACTGTTTGAGAATGATTTGTCGGTTGTAGCGCAGTAGCTCTTGATCAGATAGGATCTCCATAGTGATCCTTAGTACAAGCTGGGATTAAAAAGTTGGATATTGACGGTTTCGCCCACTTCCACTCGGCCACGATCTTGCTCTAACACCACAAAACAGTTGGCGAGGCTCATCGAACGAAATGCTCCCGAACTTTGATTTCCGGTAGTTTCAACAACAAACTGGCCATTTTCAATTGTGTAAATACCGCGTTGGTAGTCAGTACGGCCCGGTGATTTTTTAAAGGCATTTTTAGTGATGGCTGGAATGGACTCCGGTGCTTTCCACTGAGTGTGTCCAGCCAATTTAGCCAGCATAGGTTGCACCAAGACGTATAGGGTTAATACGGCTGAGACGGGGTTGCCAGGTAAGCCACAGAACCAAGCATGATCTAATGTTCCAAATGCAAACGGTTTGCCCGGTTTTATTGCCAGTTTCCAAAAACCGATTTCTCCGAGTTCTTGCAAAATATCTTTGGTATAGTCAGCTTCGCCTACACTTACGCCGCCAGAAGTAATAACCACATCGGCCAAATGTTGAGCTTTATCAAAGGTAGCTTTTAAAGTGGCAGGGCAATCAGCAATGATCCCAAGATCAATCGCTTCACAACCAAAATTCTCAATTAATGGTTTAATGCCATAACGATTGCTGTCATAGATTTGCCCCTCAGCAAGAGGTTCACCGAGTGGTTTTAGCTCATCTCCAGTTGAGAAAAAGGCCACTTTGGGTTTACGAAAAACGGTCACATGGCTGATGCCGAGTGTGGCAATCATTGGGATATCACGCGAAGTCAAGCGAGCCCCTTTATGTAGCACTACATCGCCTTGTTTGATGTCATCACCAGTGGGGCGAATATTTTGCTGAGGCTTCGCATTCGGCTGTAGAAAGCAGATACCATTTTCGTTTTCGGTCGTTTGCTCTTGCATGATCACCGCGTCGCAACCAGCTGGAATTTTCGCGCCAGTCATAATTCTCACGCAACTGTTGGCTGGCCACGGCCCTTCAAATGGAAGACCGGCAAAAGATTTGCCAGCCAGCGGCAGGGTGGTTGACTGTTGCAGATCAGCTAATCGAATAGCGTATCCATCCATCGCTGAGTTATCGAAAGGCGGCACAAAAATGGGTGAGAGTAACTCTTCAGCCAACACATAGCCTAATGCGTCGGCTAGCGGTAGTTTCAGCGTCGTTTGGATGGGTTTGATATTCGCTAACATTGTCTCTAACGCTCGTTCGATAGGCATTAAGCCCGGTGAATCACAACAGCCCATGGTCGGTTCCTATAGCTTTTTTCTTTGCGAGGACTTTATCATACATTGCTTACGGGCAATAATGACCATCCTTAAAATATGGATGTAATTATTCAAAATTCCGAGTATCCTTGTCTGCCATCCGAAAGGGGTAAAAAGTAAGAGGAATCGGAATGCTAGGTCTTAGCGAATCAGCAAAGTTGGTCAAAGATGCGCTAGAGAGCCGAGGTTTGGAAACGCCTATGCGTCCAAATGAGGTTACTCGTGAAGAAAAGAAAGAAAAAATCGAACACCATATGCGTGAGATCCTCACATTACTCGGTCTTGACTTGACCGACGACAGTTTAGAAGAGACACCCCATCGAATTGCGAAAATGTATGTGGATGAAGTGTTTTCTGGCCTTGATTATCAAAACTTCCCCAAAATTACTGTGATCGAAAACAAGATGAACGTCAGTGAAATGGTGCGCGTAAAAGAGATTACCGTAACCAGTACCTGTGAGCATCACCTAGTGACTATCGATGGTAAAGCCGCGGTGGCGTATATCCCAAGAGGCAAGATAATTGGTCTTTCTAAGATTAACCGTATTGTACGTTTTTTTGCTCAGCGCCCCCAAGTTCAAGAGCGAATGACACAGCAGATTCTGGTGGCTTTGCAAACCTTACTCGGTTCAGACGATGTCGCAGTCACTATTGATGCCACTCATTACTGCGTTAAGTCACGTGGTGTTATGGATGCGACCAGTGAAACGACCACCACAGCATTAGGCGGTATTTTTAAATCTAACCCTGCCACCCGCGCCGAATTTTTCCATGGTTTACATTAATCGAATCTCAGTTGAGTCCATCGATTAACGTTGATCAATTAAAAAAGCCCTCGCAAGTGAAGTCGAGGGCTTTTTCGTTTTACCACGCACGCCTTATTGAAACAGAACCAAATTTTATTTAAACAGAACCAAGTACTCGCCATAGCCTTCAGCTTGCATCGCCTCTTTTGGTACAAATCGCATCGCGGCAGAGTTCATGCAGTAGCGTAAGCCGGTTGGTGCTGGTCCATCCTCAAAGACATGGCCTAGGTGAGAATCTGCAAAACGGCTGCGCACTTCGGTTCTGGTATAAAAAAGCCGAGAATCGCTTTTGGTCGCAATATACGCTTCATTAATTGGCCGAGTAAAACTGGGCCAGCCTGTACCAGAACGGTATTTGTCGGTAGAAGAGAATAATGGCTCTCCGCTGACCACATCGACATAAATACCATCGGCTTTGTTATCCCAATACTCATTGTTAAATGCGCGTTCAGTACCTTCTTCTTGCGTCACGTAATATTGCAAATCAGTCAATTTGGCGCGTATTTCTTCATTCGAAGGTTTGGAGTATGCCTTAACGTTGTTTTGCATTTTTTGCGCTTCGATCAATTGACGTAAGGTTTTTGGATGCTCATTACGATCTTTACCGAAGATGGTATCAAGATATTGGTCACGTCCGGAAGCATGACGATAGTAGGTGTAACGTACTTTGCTCTTTTTATAAAAGTCTTGGTGGTACTCTTCAGCAGGCCAAAATTGGCTATATTGAATAAGCTCTGTTTTGAGCGGCTTTTTGAAGATCCCTAGCGCATCGATTTCTTGCATAAAACGCTGCGCGGTCTGCTTTTGTTCACTGTTGTGATAAAAAATGGCAGGCCGATACTGTGGGCCTCTATCAACAAACGAGCCTTGATCATCCGTCGGATCAATGTGGCGGAAAAAATGATCCAATACATTTTCGTAGCTGACAACTTGCGGATCAAAGGTCACTTGAATCACTTCAATGTGGCCCGATTTTCCTGATGAGACTTGTTTATAGGTAGGGTTTTCAAGGCTGCCACCCGCATAACCAGAGACAACGCTAATGACACCGTTGAGTTTTTCAAGATCAGATTCTGTACACCAAAAACAGCCCCCAGCTAATGTCGCGATTTGCTGATTACCAATGCTGGGCATGGCTTTAGGCTGACTTTCTGCTTGGCTAAATAGCGAAAACAGAATAGGCACAATAAGCGCTATTGAGAATATAAAGGGAGTAAAACGTTTCATAACCGACCTTACTTATTTTTTATTGATACTGGTAAAGAACGGTGAAAAGCGCAAAAAATTACAGAGAAAGAAAACAAATAGCGTGAAGAAAACCTTTCTGAGCCCGAAGATTTGTGCTCAGAAAGGTTAATTTCGAACAATAATATCAGGTTAGGCCGATAATATTTCCTTTAGAATCAATATCTAAATACATGAAGGCGGGTTTTTCAGGAAGACCCGGCATGGTCATCACGTTGCCGCATAGCGCATAGATAAAGCCAGCACCCGCACAGAGCTTTAATTCGCGAATCGGTACATCAAAACCTTTTGGTGCACCTTTAATCGCAGCGTTGGTTGAAATTGAAAGCGGCGTCTTCGCCAAACAGACAGCAAGCTTCCCGTAACCTTGCTCTTGCATGTTGTGCATTTGACGTCGTGCTTTATCACTAAAAGTAACGCTTGCCGCGCCATAGCCCTTTTTCGCCACGGCGTTGATCTTATCTTCGATCGTCTGCTGTGCTTGGTATAACGGTGTGAACGTACTCACTTTTTGACACTGCTTAATGACTTTGGAAGCAAGCTCAGTCGTCCCTTCGCCTCCAAGAGCAAAACCTTCACTCAGTGCTACCTCCACCTGATAAGGTAGTGCGTGAATCATCATGGCGAGCTGCTCAAGCTCTTCTTGGCTGTCTTGTGGAAAGCGGTTAATGGCAACCACGGCGGGTATTCCATACTTACTCACATTTTCAATATGCCATTTGAGATTTTCAAAACCGGACACCAACGCGGCATGGTCTGGCTGAAATAGAGTGTCGGGAACTGGCTGGCCGGGACGCAATTCATACAGACCAGAGTTCGCTTTTAAGCCGCGAAGTGTGGTGACGATAACGGCGCAATCTGGCGCTTTCCCAGATGTCGCGGCTTTAATATTGCACGCCTTTTCAAATCCCATATCAGAGCCAAAGCCGCCTTCTGTTACAGTAAATTCGGCTAACCTTGTGGCGATGTCATCGGCGATAATAGAAGAGTTACCGTGCGCGATATTGGCAAAAGGCCCGGCGTGAATCAGTGTCGGTACGCCTTCTAACGTTTGCATTAATGTAGGTTCAATCGCCTCTTTCATACTGACAGCCATCGCCCCAGCGACTTGCAAATCTTCAGTGGTAATCGGTGTACCGTGGTGGCTATAGGCGACGACAATCCGCCCAATCCGTTGACGCAGATCGTTTAAGTTTTTGGCTAATGCAAGAATCGCCATCAGCTCAGAAGCCGCTGAAATATCAAAACCATCTTCACGCTCAAAGCCATTGATTGATTTATCCGTTTCATTTCGGCCAACGGTAACCATGCGCAATGCGCGATCGTTGTGATCCATCACTCGCTTCCAAACCACATTATTCGGGTCGATACGCAGTGCTTTCATTGCGGTGCGTTGCTCGAAATCGTCATAACCAAGGCGCTGTTCGTGATAGATCCGGGCATCTATCGCCGCTGCCGCTAGGTTATGCGCCGCTGTGACGGCGTGGATATCGCCAGTGAGATGCAAATTGAGCTCTTCCATTGGTGCCACTTGTGAATAACCGCCGCCAGCGGCTCCGCCCTTAACACCAAAGATTGGTCCCATTGAGGGTTGACGAATACATGCCATCACCGAATGCCCCAATTTTGCCATTCCTTGTGATAGGCCGATGGTCGTGACGGTTTTTCCTTCCCCTAATGGCGTTGGGGTAATGGCAGTCACAAGGATTAACTTTCCAACCGTTTGTGTTTGCAAACGTTCAAGGCAACTTAATGAAATTTTGGCCTTAAAGCGGCCTTGGCTGTGGAATTCGCTGGCGGTGAATCCTGCTTTGTTAGCGATAGCCTCTATGGAGGTTAATGAAGTGGCGCGGCAAATTTCAATATCAGGCAGCATAAAACCCTCATTATTTAGTATTGTACGGGTTGGGAAAACGTTTGCGTCGCGATAATAACGTCAAAAAATGGGTTGTAAAGTTATTTAATGAGTGGATTATAAACTAATGTCTGAGCTTTTAGCTCGATTCTTCGTTCTCTTTTGTGTCATTGTCGTTGGGCTCTTTATGATGATCATCTTCAAGTTGATCACTATCTTGTTGATCATAATGCTTGACGACAAAGGGGGTTAACATAACGGAAGAGGGAAGAAAACGTTTCATATGGATTTCCTTGTTTGTTAGTAACTGAACATATGGTATTGAAACTCGACTTACACTGCTTTAGCTCTGACGGCCTTTACTCTATAATGCGGCGTTTTTACTAGGCCAACCTTACCTCACTGCGGATATTTTATGATTTCAAAAAACCAACTGAAACTACTTCGTGCTTTAGGCCAAAAGAAACAGCGCAAAGCTCATGGCCTGTTTTTAGTGCAAGGCGAAAAGAACGTGTTGGAATTGATTAACAGCCAACTGACGGTGAAGCAGGTTTTTGCCACTGCGGAGTTTATCGCACAAAACCGCGTTGAGCTTAGTGTTTTTGAATGCATTGAGGCCACATTAGATGACTTAACCAAAGCCAGCACCTTGGTGAGCAATAATGCGGCAATCGCCGTCGTTGAGATCCCCGAAGTGACGGTGCCTGAAGCGAAAGGATTGATGATCGCTCTCGATGGTGTTTCTGACCCCGGTAATTTAGGGACGATTATCCGTGTTGCTGATTGGTATGGCATTAAACACATTGTCGCTAGCCACGATTGCGCCGATCCATACAATCCAAAGACCATCAGTGCCACCATGGGTAGCTTTGGGCGTGTTACGGTGAGCCAAGTGGATTTGGGTGCGTATTTACAGAGTTCAAATCTACCTGTTTATGGGGCTTTTTTAGAAGGTGAGAGCGTACATCATACGAAATTTGCAGCTGAAGGGATTTTATTGATGGGCAGTGAATCGCATGGTATTCGTGCCGAAGCGGCTCAATATGTTACCGACAAAATCACCATTCCCGCCTTCGGGGGAGCTGAGTCACTTAACGTAGCAATGGCTACGGGTATTATTTTGGATAACCTGCGCCGCCAACATCACTAGATCAAACTAAGATCACTCGGTCAATAAGTAAAGCTTAAAAGTTGTTGCTTTGGATTGTCGTCAAAAAGCGTGATAACGGATGCCGTGTTTGCGCTTTTTTTATAACGCTAGTTATAAGAAGAAAAGACTACTTCTCTAACATCCCCAGTTTGTTTGGCACGCCATTCCATTTTTCAGCATCATCCATGGCTGGTTTGACTTCGGTTTGCACCGGCCATATATCGGCAAGCTCAGCATTGAGTTCGATGTAAATCTTCTGATCTTCTGGGAGTTCATCTTCTTGAAAGATAGCTTGAGCTGCACATTCAGGAACACATAAACCGCAATCAATGCATTCAATAGGGTTGATCACCATAAAATTGGGGCCTTCGTGAAAGGCATCTGCAGGGCATACCGCGACACAGTCAGTAAATTTACATTGGATGCAATTATCCGTTACGACAAACGCCATGATGATCAGCTCTTAGTTAGTCAAAAATGAAGAATGGGGATAATACGCATCCCAAGTTAAATTTCAACATCCAACGCTATGAATATCTAGTGTAACGTGTGATGAATTCGGGATTTAGTATGACAGATAACGCCATTTCCCGTAAAATGCGCGCCATTGTGAGCGGGCCGCTTGCGGCTTTGGCTAAGACACCGACTAAAACGAGACACCGACATGATACGTTTAACCGAAATTAAACTTCCTTTGGACCACGAGGAGGGGGCAATTTTTGCTGCTATTACTGAAAAACTTGGTATTGCTGATGAACAAGTTCTTTCATTCAATATGTTTAAACGTGGCTACGATGCTCGTAAGAAAACGAAAATCATGCTGATTTACACGCTAGATGTGAGCGTGGAGAATGAAACAGAGTTGCTTGCTCAGTTTGCTGATGATCCGCATGTGAAAGTGACGCCGGATATGGAGTACAAATTCGTTGCTCAAGCGCCAGCGAATCTTACTGATCGCCCAGTGGTGATAGGCTTTGGCCCTTGTGGTCTATTCGCAGGACTGATTCTTGCTCAAATGGGGTTTAACCCAATCATTGTCGAGCGTGGTAAAGAAGTGCGCGAACGCACCAAAGATACCTTTGGTTTTTGGCGTAAACGTACATTGAATACTGAATCTAACGTGCAGTTTGGCGAAGGTGGAGCGGGAACTTTTTCTGATGGAAAACTCTATAGCCAAGTGAAAGATCCTAACTTCTATGGTCGTAAGGTCACTACAGAATTTGTCGCTGCGGGCGCACCTGCTGAAATCATGTACGTGAGCAAACCGCACATTGGCACGTTCAAATTGGTGACCATGATTGAAAAAATGCGTGCCAAAATCATCGAATTAGGCGGTGAAATTCGTTTTAGTACTCGTGTTGATGACATTCACATCGAAGAAGGGCAAATTACCGGGCTTACGCTGTCAAATGGTGAGGAAATTAAAACGCGTCATGTTGTCCTTGCGGTCGGCCATAGCGCACGTGATACCTTTGAAATGCTGAATGAACGTGGAGTTTATATGGAAGCCAAACCCTTTTCAGTAGGGTTCCGTATTGAACATAAACAATCAATGATTGATGAAGCGCGTTTTGGTTCGAATGCGGGTAACCCCATTCTTGGCGCGGCGGACTACAAATTGGTTCACCACTGTAAGAATGGCCGCACTGTTTATAGCTTCTGCATGTGCCCCGGTGGCACGGTAGTGGCGGCTACTTCTGAAGAGGGGCGCGTTGTGACCAATGGCATGAGCCAATATTCTCGCGCAGAACGTAATGCTAACAGTGCGATTGTTGTGGGTATTGATCCTGAACGTGATTATCCCGGTGATCCGCTAGCGGGCGTGCGCTTCCAACGTGAGCTTGAATCAAGAGCTTATCAACTTGGCGGCGAAAACTACGATGCGCCAGCACAAAAAATTGGTGACTTTTTACAAGGTCGTGATCCGAGTGCGTTAGGTGATGTCGAACCCTCTTTTACACCCGGCATCAAGTTGACAGATATTTCAAAAGCGTTGCCTGATTTTGCCATTGAAGCCATTCGTGAAGCGATCCCTGCGTTTGATAAGCAGATCAAAGGATTTGCCTCTGAGGATGGTTTGTTAACTGGAGTAGAAACTCGCACGTCATCACCTATTTGCATTAAACGGGGTAAAGATTTCCAAAGCATCAACCTGAAAGGCTTTTATCCGGCAGGTGAAGGTGCAGGTTATGCTGGCGGGATTTTATCAGCAGGCATTGATGGTATTAAAGCGGCCGAAGCATTGGCGCTTTCTATGGTTAACGAAGCTGAAAAAGCATCATAATTTGCAATATTAAGCATAAGAAAAGGTTTTTTATTACAGGGACGATTAGATTCGTTATCGCATTGAATTTTAAAAGTTTCTTCTGATAGAGATTATCATTTAACTAAAAACAATCTAAACTAGCCCGAACATTATGAGGAGAGATCATGAAGTACGACTGGATTTTATTTGACGCTGACGAGACCTTGTTTCATTTTGATGCTTTCAAAGGTATGCAGCTGATGTTTGAGCGCAAAGGAGTGTTGTTTACTGAACAAGATTTTGCGCAGTACCAAGAAGTTAATAAACCACTGTGGGTCGATTACCAAAATGGTGATATCACGGCGGCGCAGTTGAAGCATACTCGTTTTGCAGAGTGGGCAGAAAAGCTCGCGACGACAACCACGGAATTAAACAGCGCATTTCTTGAAGCCATGGCTGATATCTGCACTCCACTACCAGGAGCAAAAGAGTTATTGGATGCCCTTACAGGTCGAGCGAAACTTGGCATCATTACTAATGGTTTTACCGAACTTCAAGCGATTCGTTTGCAAAGAACGGGGATGAGTGAATACTTTGACTACGTGATTATTTCAGAAGAGGTTGGTGTAGCGAAACCCGATCACGGGATTTTTGCCTACGCGTTAGACAAAATGGGCAACCCTGCTAAAAATCGTGTATTGATGGTAGGAGATAACCCGCATTCCGATATTCTAGGTGGCTTAAATTTTGGTATTGAAACCTGTTGGCTAAACTCTACTGGCGCAAGTGCTGTTGATGGCATTGAGCCACACTACCATGTGCGTTCATTGCACGAGCTTAAAGATATTTTGGTCGCATAATTATTCACAATGGTGTGGTTTGGGGTGTGGAGTGATGATATCGACCTCCACACCAACAAATCGATTCGTTAGCGGTTGAATTCACCGTCACGCTCAGGTTGATAAACTACATCAAGAATCTCAATCACTCTTTCTCTACCACCTGGCATTGGCCAACTTAGCTGTTGACCAACAGCTAGGCCCAACAATGCACTGCCTACTGGGGCAAAAACAGAGATATCTTGACTGCTTTTCACTTCATGCGGATACACAAGATTTTTTTCTATCACTTCATCACTGTCGATAAACTTGAAGCGTACGGTCGAATTCATGCTCACCACATTATTTGGCATCTCTTGTGGGGCGACAATGGTGGCTCTATCCAACTCAGCTTCGAGCTTTTCTAACTCTGGCGTTAGTTTAGGCATGCCATCCAGTAATGCGGATATTCTGTCCATATCAAGGCTTGAAACTAAGACAGGTGCTAAGTTTGACATTTTTAATACTCCAAAAAGAAATACCGCCCAAAAGCTAGGCGGTATAAAAATTAGCGTCAATGTTATTGCGATTCAGGCTATGACATTAATCTTGTTCGACATAGAATGCAAATAATACGGTATCAGTTTGTTATGAATTTGGCATGCACGTATTTAGGCTGGGAGTGGATGTTGTGCAGTACGTAAAAATTAAAGATGTGATTGTTGAACAAATCGATGCTGGCATGCTTGCCCCTCGTCAAAAATTACCTTCTGAACGAAAACTTGCAGAGTCGTTTAATACCACACGCGTGACCCTGCGTGAGGCGTTGTCTCTGTTGGAAGCGGACGGCAAGATCTACCGAGAAGATCGGCGAGGTTGGTTTATTTCTCCCGAGCCGATACGTTACGACCCAACCCAAACCCTGAATTTTACCAACATGGCTTTAGCACAAAACCGAGTACCAAAAACGGAACTGATGATGGCAAAAGCGCTATTAGCCAATAAACAAGCATCGCTCTTATTGGGATTGAAGCCGTTTTCGGATGTTTACCAAATTGATCGTGTGCGTTATTTAGAAGATCGCCCCGTGGTCTATGTGACGAATTACGTGCGCCCTGAATTGTTTCCCAACTTGCTGACTTTCGATTTGTCTCAATCACTGACGGATATTTATCGCGACCATTTTGCCGTGGAGTATCAAACAGTTCGTTATCGAATTACCACTAGCTCTTTGCTTGGTCATATGGCGCAAGCGCTACGCGCTACATCAGGCACTCCGGCGATGGTCGTTGAGCGTATTAATTATAATCAACAGGGTGAACTGATCGATTGTGGCATCGAATACTGGCGACATGACGCGATTTGTATTGAGTCGTTAGCCAAGCTAACCGTGGCCCGCTGAGGCTTGGTCCATTAAAACTAGGTCCGTTAAAGCTAGGTCTGTTAAAGCTATGTTCGTTGAAAATTGAGCGCATTCAATGAAAAAGGCGACCTCTATTAAGTCACCTTTTTACTGTGTTATTGCTGTTTATGACTGAGTTTGTGCATCCGTTTGTTTGAGCTGTTTATGCCCATCTTCACTGACGCCACGTTTCCAGTAGCTGCTGATATAAATATAGTCTTTGGCTATCTCTTTTTCATTGCGAAAATACTCTCTTAGCGCGCGCATGGTATCAAATTCACACGCACACCATACCGAGCCATTCTCACCCAGCCAATTTTTCTCGATAACCGAAGTCGCCAAATTGGTGCTGCTGTCTTTCACTACCCAAGAGATCTCTATGTTCTCCGGAGCCTGTAGTGCCTGTTTGTCATCCACATGCTCAATTTCAATTACTGCATAACCTTTTGCATCACGCGGTAAGCGTTTTAATTGAGCTGCAAGAGCAGGGATCGCGGTCATGTCAGCGGCTAAGAAAAACCATTTCCCATTGGGATTTAACCCTTGAGCTTTACCTGGGCCAGCGATTGAAATCGTATCACCAATGGCCGTATGCATCGCCCATCTGACTGCAAATCCGCACTGCTTATCTTCCGCTTCGTGCCGTACAAAATCGATTTCAATGCGATTGTTGGTCGCATCAAAGCTTCGAATGGTATAAGTGCGCATTACTGGGCGCTGATCAGGGGTTAACCGTGACAAATCAGTGCCACCATCTTCACTAAACAACAGCTTGATATAATCGCCTTCGTTTTCAAGTGTAAAATGCTCAATTGAGTCACCCTGTAACGTAATGCGTTGCAGGGAAGGCGAAATCTGCTGACTACCCACAACCGTGAGTGGATAGAAAGAGCGTTTAGGTTCTGTTTCTTTTTTCATTATTCTCTAGATTACCGTTTTGTCTTTTGTAGGTATAACCTTAAACTGAGTGCTCAATTGATTCAATGATAATAACTATCATTTACGTTATTTTACTTTGAAGAGATGGGAATATGTAACTTTGCAGATAAAAAGCCCCATACGCATAATGGTATGAGGCTTAATAATGCTCACATTTTGCTGATGTTTAAACTTCGTTAGGTGCAACTTCTGCAAGTTCATCCCGTTCGTTCATTTTTGATGCTTCAAGCATTTTTCGAACAACCAATGAAGCAACGATGGCCACTGCTACCATCACTACGGCTAAGATCGTGAGCATTTTAAAGTAGTCGCCATAAACGCTTTGGACGATATGCTGACTGATCACTTGACCTTTTTCTAATGCGATGGAGGTTGAGAACACCGCACCCACAATGCCGCTTAAGGCGATGGCGACTGAAAAGAGGCTAACCGAAAAGTTTTCGATGTGCTTGGGAGCCACTGACAAAATGAAGGCTACTACTAAACTACCAACAATGACTTCCGCAAAAGCTTGGAAGAAGTGGATCATCAAAAAGACTTCTGGTCTGATGACAACATCAGCACCAATATTCATGACTGCCATGGTTAAGATGCCAAATGCAATGGCGGTAAAGATGAATGCAAAGCCAATTTTAGTGGCTGTTGAAAAATTAATGTCTCGCTTTTCCAGTGAAGAGAAAGTCATAGCAATGACAGGCCCAGCAACAATGCACCACAGTGGGTTCATCGCCATTGATGCTTCAGGAGCGATTGGGATTAATCCAAATAAGTCACCACGCATCGTATTGATGGTTACCATGGTCATGGAGGTCATCATTTGCCCGTAATAGACAAAGAAACAGGTGGTGAGCACCGTCATGATAAGAATAGTGCCCATTTTCAAGGTATCGGATCGATTCGCTTTAAACATCAAAAAGATGAAGTAAAAAATGGCAGCCGCACCAATGGCATAAACGATGTTTTGACCGATGTCCATATTAGAAAACATGAAGAAAACTAGCCCAACCATCGCGCACGATACTGCACAAAAGGCGAGCCAGTTTTTCACGCTTACGGGAGCTTGATCAATCTCAGCTGCAGCATTCACTAAGGATTTGTTAAACACAATTAAAGTGGCAAAGGCGAACGCTGCCAAAATGGCTGAGAGCATAAAGCTACCGTGAAAACCGATCACTAAAACAAACATCGGGAATAAATATTGGCCAAGTAATGCCCCCACATTGTTTACCGAATAATTGACAGGGTAACAGTTTTCAAAATGTTCTTGGGAGCTAAAAGTGCGTTTATATAAACTGGGGTAAGAAGGAGACATTAATCCGCGTGCGTAGCTCGCTAAAGCGATGCCTGCTAATGCCATCGCGACGTTGGTTGTTGAGGCACCCAGCACCAGTAGCGTGTAACCAAGAGCAAAAGCGCCGTAGGCAATGGTTAATGAACGATAAGCGCCAAGGAACTTATCGGCAATAAAACCACCAGCGATCGCAAAAAGGGGGCCAATGGATGAAAATGCTCCTACCACCATCATGGTATCGGCTTCGTTATAATCCAAATCTTCTAGAAAAAAACGGGTTAGGATAACCATTACCCCGTAAAATGATAAGCCAAACATCATTTGGCAGAACATCATTGATTTATTGAGTTTATTCCACATATTAATCTCTCCATGCAGTGGATTTTTAGAGTTTATTCCTGTGGATTTTATCATCGGTAGTTATAAATAAATTGAAACAATTATCGCAGAAACCTTACTTTATACACGAGCATTTCTAATGCGTGGCTATCGTTTGAGTAATGTTTAAAAAGTGATTGTTTATTTTATTTTTTGACTCAAGCACTATGCACATGTAGGAGTATTTACGTGTTACCAAACCATACGTTTTAATACTGCTGCTTTCTTGATGTCGATTGCTATGACACAAGTTTTATGGTGGCTGGAATGGAGAGAGAAAAATAACGATGGTAGCCGAGCATCTTTATATCGTATTAGGTAAACGACTTGTTGATCAGCAATTAACATTAGAAGGGCGTAGCCGTGTTGATGGCCTTGTTAAGGCGTTACAACGTCATGACATCGATCATAGTGTCATTGCTTTATGTGGTGGGCTCACGCTAGGGCAACAGATTTCTGAAGCGAAGGCTATGTATCATTACCTTCAATCGGAGCTTACTCGGCTCAATGTGTCACTTTCGAATAACCGCATTTTGCTGGAAGAACACTCGACCAGCACAGTGGAAAATATCGAGAACGTCGCGTTAGAGCTGCAAAAAAACGGTGGCATTGACACGCAAAAAATACTACCTGTCACTTTCATTTCTAACGACTATCACTTGCAGCGTATTTTTGAAATTCAGCAATTAATGGATGAGCAAGGGTTACTGCGAGTGCTTAAACAACGCTGTGAAATGATGGAGATCACGCTGGCTATTTCACCGGATCTGCACGATCACCTAGCGGTGAAATACCCTTATACGCATTTAGCCGCGGAACTGTTTCTATTGGCCGATCAACTAACGACTTACCGTGTCTACCTTGAAGGTGTTGTGGCGGGCTCATTTTTGCGCGATCTCACGCAAGTGAGAGCCATTCCCTACCAAATCGCATATGAGGCTATTTTAGCGATCAACCATAAAATCGCAGACAAGCCAAAGTGGGTTTTTGTTCGCTGCCTTACGGATTTATTGATGCAGTGTATCAATGCCACAAAGGGGGCGTTAAGTGTCAGTGAGATTCAACCTTATCTCATTTTGTTCGACAGCAACTTAACGTTATTGAATCGATATCTTGATCCTGAAAACCCATGCGTCGGACGCTGGTGGCGTCAGGGATAGTAACAAGCGAAATAGATGAATCAAAGAGACCCCGCAATGCGGGGTCTTTGCTTTTTAGTCAAGCGACTTATTTCCTGACCAAAAACCGTTTTGAACAAAACAACGTGTTAAGCCGTTTCTAACGTACGCTCTTTGACCACGCTTAGACGCTCGCCATAAATTGGACGTAGTGCTGCCAGTACATGGTTACGAGTTAGCATACCGACAAACTTGCCATCTTCAAGGACGGGGAGATTTTGTGGTTTGTTCACTTTCATGCTTTTTGCGCGCTCTTCTAAAGAGAGTGAGCTAAAACGGGTAGCAATACCCATGCTGCTAGTAGGGTATAACTGTTCTTTATCGATGCATAAAAACTCGGCGATATCAATCAGACGGTCAGATGCATCGATGGCGATAACATCGCGGCTCATAAGATCCACCACTTTTTGCCCTTCGGTAGGGAGGTAGTCTTGGCACCATAAATCCACCATGACATCGTGAGCTGAGAAAAATCCGACCAAACGACCAGCCACATCAACCACAGGAGCACTATCGAGCTGGTTATCCAGCAACATATCAATCGCTACTGCGGTTGGCATTTCCACGCCTAGAGTTACAGGTTGGGTGTTCATAATATCTTTAACTGTAATTGTTTTATTCATTTTCGTTTCCTTCACTGACGTAATTGTTGCTGTTTCCGTAATAGTGCTAATGTTTGCGGCTTTAAGTTGTGGACGGCGGAAAATAGACCAGTTGGCGAGACCAACCAACACAGCACCGCCGACAATATTGCCCAAAGTCACTGGGATAAGGTTTGCCACCACAAATTGATGAATGTTCAAATCTGCGTAATGAGTGGCACTGATACCGATCTGCTGCCAGAAGCTCTCTGGTGCAAAGTTTTGAATCACAATGCCTAAAGGGACCATAAACATGTTGGCTACGCAGTGCTCGAAGCCGCTAGAGACGAACATCGCCACAGGCAAAATTGTCATTGCGGCTTTGGTCATTGCATTGGCTGAGCTAAACGTTAACCAAATAGCAAGACAAACCAGTAAGTTACATAGCACCCCAAGAGAAAATGCTTGAACAGGTGTATGGTGCAGTTTGTGCTGCGCGATGTTCAGCGCATTCAAACCCCATTGACCATCATCCAACTGATAGAGACCAGCCCCAGTAACTAAAAGCAGTAAGAACATGGCACCAATGAAGTTACCGATATAAACCTTGCCCCAAATGGATAACATTTTGCTAAAGCTGATTTGTTTATTGGCCCAAGAAATGCTCGACAATACGGAACTGGTAAACAGTTCACCGCCACAAATCACGATTAAAATCAGCCCCATGCTAAAGGCTAAACCACCCGCTAACCGACTGAGCCCCCAACCTGCGTTAGCACTGCCTGTCGTGACAGTGATGTAGAACAAAAATGCTAAGCCGATAAAAGCACCAGCCATAATGGCAAGGCTCAGTGTCATACCGCTACTTTTCTTGGCTTTGCTTAATGCAAATTTCTCGGCTTCTGCCATCATCTCAATCGGTGAAAACAGCTGTTTATTTTCAGAGTAGGCTGCTGACATACACGCTCCCAAAGCTCAATTTCATAATTACCTCCCAAGTTCAAACAAAGCGTCATGCCTTGCTTCCCATACAGACTAACGAACGGTTCATGAAGTAGTAAAATTGATAATTTTTAGATTACTCATCAAATGAATTGATATGAATAAATGAAAGAGTAGAATGAAACCGTTTGCGCATATTAACTCCCTTGAAATTAAAGGTGTGGCGCGCAGTAGATGAAAGCTAAATAGGAAAAGCAGTGCGGTATTCACTCAAACAATTAGCAGTTTTCGATGCTGTTGCCGATAGTGGCAGCGTCAGTCAAGCTGCGGATAAATTAGCGTTAACTCAATCCGCGACCAGCATGTCGCTAGCACAATTGGAAAAAATGTTAGGTCGCCCTTTGTTCGAAAGACAAGGAAAGCAGATGGCATTAACTCATTGGGGAATGTGGCTTAGGCCGAAAGCGAAGCGTTTATTACAAGATGCTCAGCAGATCGAAATGGGCTTTTATGATCAGCACTTGCTTAGCGGTGAAATCAGTATGGGGGCCAGCCAGACCCCTGCCGAGCACCTCGTTCCAGACCTTATCAGCATTCTTGATAACGATTTCCCAGAGATGCGTATTGAGCTTGGTGTGAAAAGCACCAAAGGGGTGATCGATGGCATCCTCGACTACAAATATGACCTTGGTATCATTGAAGGTCGATGCGATGATAACCGTATTTCCCAAGAAGTGTGGTGTCGAGATCACCTAACAGTGATAGCTTCGGCTCATCATCCTTTTGCCAAATGTAAAACGGTGAGTCTTGCACAGCTTGAACAAGCCAAATGGGTGTTAAGAGAACACGGTTCTGGCACTCGAAATATTTTTGATAGCTCGATTCACCATCTTATTTCCGATTTAGATGTGTGGCGAGAGTACGAACATGTTCCTGTGCTACGCAGTATGGTTGCGAATGGTCCGTACTTAACTTGTTTACCTTACCTCGATGTAGAACGCTTTATTGAGAATGGCCAACTGGTAGCGCTCAATGTGCCTGATCTGAATATGGAAAGAACGTTGTCGTTTATTTGGCGAGCAGATATGGCTGAAAACCCGTTGGTTGAGTGCATTAAGCGTGAAGGACTGCGCATGATGAAAGGACGACCAAGCGTACTTTAAGCTTGTTAATCTTGGTTATGATTTACTTTGTTACTTCTCAATATGGGGTGTGATAAGTGAAGCTGTTGAGTGTTCGCATTTAGCATCATGCTACACACCCTCATCACCTAATCTAACGCTCATGCTTGATTAAAAAGCACTTCAAATGTGTTGATTTAGCGTTTGCGTCAACATTTCAATGAAATAAGTGCAGTCATTGCATTTATTTCATGACTTAGGTCACTAGTCATCCGTGGTTGAAGCTTTTAATATCGGCACTTGATTTATTGATGTCGCTATAGCAACGGCTTGTTAAATGACAGGCAGATAGCGGCTAAATGAGGGCGCTATGAGCACACTATTTGCAATTTCACTAACGACAGGCATTCTTTCTGGTGTTTGGGGCTGGATAGCCGTTTCGTTAGGCTTACTATCATGGGCTGGCTTTTTAGGATGTACGAGTTATTTTGCCTCTCCAACCGAGGGTATTAAAGGTCTTGCAGAAAGTTTGATAACTAATATCAGTGGCGTTTTTTGGGCAATGGTCATTATTCATTCATCCAGCTTGGTGAGCTTGGATATTTTGTGTTACGTTGTCACTGCGGTAGTGGCATTTTTAATGTGCATTCAAGCGTCGAAAGCGTGGCTTGGTTATATCCCTGGAACCTTTATTGGCGCTTGTGCCACTTTTGCTGCTGGTGGTGATTGGCAACTAGTTATTCCATCACTTCTATTAGGTGGCATTTTTGGCTTTGCGATGAAAACAAGTGGTATGTGGTTGCATCAACGATCTAACCAGCCAACGTTGAGCGATAGCGCAACTGTTGAAACGCGTTCTAAATCCTCAACTTGTTAATTTGTGTTTAAGGCTAATGTTGGTGAAATCCGCATTGGTAAAGGTTACCCCAATTGATCCGTATCGATTCATCAAAATTGTTGATATACCCATTCAATATAAGATTAGTCACATATAGCGAAATGGAAATGATACGAGGCACATAATCATGTGTGCCTTTACGTGTGGCCATTGGCCATCGTAATCACGCGTTTTAGTGTCCAGCGCAGCAGTACAGGAATAAAGTCCACACCTTGTTGTTCACAATGGGAAACGATGGCAAGCGCCAAATCAGGTTTCGCGTGTTTTTTCAGCACACGTGTGACCACTTTTTTCGCAGGGATTGGATGATCGTAAGGTATTTTAATCAAATCTTTGAAGAAATGTTCAAAGCCATGAGAGTACAAAAAATGTTCGATATCTCGATCGGGAAGTTCGGTCAGGCGGTGCCGTTCTTGATCACCTGTTAACATACCGCGTACCGTTGACGAATATTTTTTGCCAGCGGGATCGCCATCAGTCACGACATGCCAATCAATGCCAAACGCTTTCGCCACTTTAATTAAGGACTTCAGACCTGATTGAGCAAATTCGACAATTTGTACTCCTTCGGCGGCTAGGTTATAGCCACACTGGCGAGCCAGCTCACTAAACAGCCACACCTCAGTTTCTCCTTCAACCAATAACCAGCAGCGAGCAAAAAGCACCCCTGAGCGATGAAAACGGATATGAAAACCGATACGTCGTAGTTCGTCCTTACTCAATCCACGGGAGACCATCGAATTTGCAATGGTACGGTCAGAAGTACGCACCAAACGCCGAATCGAATGAAGGGGAACAGAGCCAAGCAGATCACCACTGTTCGTTGTGAGAATTTTCTGCATGGGTAATAGTTGAAGTAAACTCCAAGCGCGCGCCAGATGAGTAGGGTGCAATCGACCTTCGGGATCTTCGATAATCAGCAGCGGCCTAGCGCAACGTCGTAGGTCAGTTGGGCCTTTGGCTTGCAGATAAGCATTGAGTAAGCCCATCAACAGCAAACGAGTTTGCTTATTTTTAGTTTCTTCAACAAATTGGCTTATGTTTTTATCGGCGGTTGGGCTGGAATAGACTAAGCTGTCACGTTGCTGTCTTGGGTTTTTACGTGTCTGACTTTTGAATGAAAAATAGTGATCAACTAATACATTCATTGAGTTAAGGCTACTTCTCATCTCGCCTTTGTTGACATGTCCAGGAATGGCCAGTAAACGACGACAGGTATTATCAATGCGTTTTTCGGCGCGAGAATTTTTACCGTTACCATTGACGAAAGGTCGCTCGAAACGCCGTGAATCTTTCAAACGGATCACTGGGTGTAAGCTCATCAGCTCTTGCGCTAATTTTTCGGAATGATGCAGCGGTAGTGGATTGCCTTCGAGGTCTAAAAACAGGTAGCGAGTGGTAATATCATATCGCTCACGAGTGGCACTGATGCGATAGAATATCCGTTTCGTACCCGTTTCATCTTCAACCCAAATCGGCCTCAGCTTACGATAACGGCCGGATCGAGATTCATTTTTGTCTGTAGAAACAAAGCTTAAGACAATTTGTAAATGCTGAGTTTGAGGATGAGCGATAGAGTAATCGACGTGGAAATCTTGCATTTCAAATTGATAAGGTACACCGTTGGCTGGTAGCACTACTGATAAGGCGTCCAACAATGAGGACTTACCCCAAGTATTTTCACCGATCAATGTGGTGAGTTCATCAAAAGCGAGCGATAAACGTTTGATTCCTCTGAATCCGGAAATTTCAATTCGCTCTAGATGCATAGGCAGACTCCTTTTATAACTCAACAAGTTAGCTTCTCGCTGAGTCTGTTTTTCTTTAAGCATAATGGAAATTATGCAGATAAGTAGGCTGCTGGCTCACATATCAAGTGTTTATGTAGGGGCAGCCGAATGAGACAAAGGCTACAAAGCGTGATGAGGTTGACTTAGCGTAATTATATTTTCAAACTCGTTTCATAAAAGTCACGATTCTGTCATGATTCTTCAGCTAGGATAGAGTGGAAAAAGAAGAGAAAGATAAATGATGCATAAAAAGAATAGACCAGCATCAATTATGCTGGCACACATTAATGACACTCACTCATATTTTGAACCGACATCGCTGCAATTGACTCTCCACATCGAACAGCAGACTTTAACACCGTATGTAAGCGCTGGCGGCTTTGCACGAATTGCAACACGAGTTCAGCAATTGAAAGAAGATGCGGTGCGTATGAAGCGAGCCTTTGTATTTTTACACGCTGGGGATTGTTTCCAAGGCACGCTCTATTTCTCGCTATTTAAAGGTAAAGCCAATGCGGACATGCTCAACGCATTGAATCTTGATGCGATGGCATTAGGCAATCACGAACTGGATATGGGTAATGAACCCGTTGCCCATTTTGTTAAACGTATTCAATTTCCATTGCTAGCTGGCAATTGGGATCTTTCCAATGAAAGATCGAATAAGCCTTTTCCAATAGCCGGTAGCCCGCAAGTGATAAGTTATCAACCTCAAGGTAAATACGCTCGCTGGATAGAAAAACAGGCTGGTGATGAAACGATTGCAATTTTCGGCTTGTCACTCGATAAAATGGCTGATATTGCCAACCCAGATCTCGATACTCCATTTATTGACGCTATCCAAACGGCGAAAAATACGGTTGCTGAAATTCGCGCTAAAGGGATCAACAAAATTATTCTACTTAGCCATTTAGGTTATGAAGCGGACATTGAGCTCGCACAGCAAGTGGAAGGTATTAGTGTTGTCGTCGGCGGGCATAGCCACCGATTACAAGGTGATTTTAGTGCACTAGGGCTGATGAAAGATGATGAGTATGGTTTAAGAATTAATGACACTTATGTCGTCCAATCCGGTTATCATTCTTTGAGCTTAGGTCATTGTTATATCGACTTTTCAGCCGATGGCAAAGTGGACAAATTTCAGGGTCGTAATGAACTGTTACTGGGCCGTCGACTGTTTCTTGATGCCAGCATGAGCGAAGCGGGCACCGATAACACCCATTTAGCGGCGTGCGAATTTTTAAGCCAGCACCCTAATGTGGTGGTGTGTAAGAAAGATCCGCAGGTCCAAGGAATATTGATCGATAAATACATGCCGCGAGTACGTCAGCTGCAACAAAATATTATCGCACATGCTGATCGTTTCTTAAGACACGTCAGAATTCCTGATGAAACTGGGCCGAGTGAGTTGGCTCCTTTGGTGGCTCAATCATTCGTCTATGCCATGCGGCAAAGAGGGCACCCCGTGCAGTTTGCAATACATAACGCTGGTGGAGTCAGAAACTCGCTCAACGCCGGACAAGTTTCGGTGGCAGACATTGCCGGAAATTTATTGCCTTTTGCCGTTCCTATTGGTGTCTACCGAGTGCAGGGAGAAACCTTAATTGAGATGCTTGAAGGGGCGATTAATAATGCACTGGGCAATGGGGTCGACGGCACAGGTTCTGGCAGTTATCCTTACACCCACAATCTCTCGTTTACTTATGCCGCCGATCGGCCTGTAGGACAACGCATCACAAATATGTTGTTATTTGATGAGCAAAAAGGTTGGCAACCTATTGATCTTAATGGTTATTATTGTGGAACCTCTTCGGCCTATACCATGAAAGGCAAAGAGGGATATGATGCGATACTGAAAATGAAGGGAGAAGGTTTTGTTTCGAATGTGTCAATGGCCGATGCGTTTATTGAACTGCTGACGGAAAAACCTGAAATACTTAACCACGCAGGAACTCAACCCCAACATCATTATCAGTAACTCGGTTTGACATAAATTTACTGGCATAGACTTTGCTTTTTAACTTTCAGTCTTAGCGCATCTTCAACCCGATGAAGGTGCATGAAGATGTGAAAGGGGAAAGTATAATGTGGATTAGAGATTGGTTAGATGCTGCTGTCGTCGTTGCTTGGGTCAGTGCATGGTCTGTATTGGTGTATTTATTACCACTGGCAGGCGTATAAAAATCTAAGCTAAAAAGGAGCATAAATGGCTCCTTTTTTTGATCACGGCTATGGACCTTTGCATCCAATAGGCATAAAATCCGCGCTGATTGGGGAGTAGTCGCCTTTGTTTACTTATCGTCAGCTCGTTAAGCGCATGCTTATCCGGTAAGTATAAATAGCCTTCTGTTAAAAACGGAATGCTTATTTCGACGAGACCAACGCATTCAGCTCTGTTCATTATGAACAGCGGTTTTTGTTTGCGGAAGGTTTCGATCGGTTAATCCCATCTTATCCTTCCGCCTTTGGAGGATATATGACCCCAACAACCTATCTCAGCTTTGCAATTCTGACTCTATTTCTTGTTGTTATCGATATTTGGCAAACCCGTGGCGGTAAAGTCACGATCACTAAAGCGGCCGTTTGGAGCGTGATTTGGTTTATGCTGGCGTTTGCATTCGCCGCGAGTATCTATTTCTTTTGGGATAGTTACGCACCAACCAGTTCATACAGTGCCGAAAAGGCGACGATCTCGTTTATTACTGGTTACTTGTTAGAAAAATCGTTAAGTGTTGATAACTTATTCGTCTTTGCGATTATTTTTCATCAATACGCCGTCCCAGAGCATTTACGCCCGCGGGCTCTATTGTGGGGAGTGATCGGTGCTTTGTGTTTACGAGCGGTGATGATTGTGATTGGCGCGCAACTGCTTGAACAATATCATTGGTTACTTTATGTGTTTGCATTATTTCTTATGTGGACCGGTATTCAACTTGCGCGTGAGAAAGGCGATGAACAGCTAAACCCAATGCCGGAGAAACTGATTCGACGCTGGTTCAATGTGACGGATCATTACGAAGGGAATGCTTTGATTGTGAGCCGCAATAAGCAATGGTTTGTGACTCCAATGATGATTGTGATTGGCGTGATTGCTTTTATGGATGTCATGTTCGCATTAGATTCAATACCGGCTATTTTTGCCGTGACCCGCGAACCCTTTTTAGTGTTAGCAGCGAACGTGTTTGCGTTACTTGGTTTGCGATCTTTGTACTTTGTGTTGCAAGGGATGATGGATAAGTTTATTTATCTAAAACCAGCGCTTTCCTTCATCATGATCTTCATTGGTATTAAGATGATGCTAGTCGGTTCTGCGTGGGAAATTCCGACACCAGTCTCACTGGGTGTACTGTTAGTCACTATGATTATTGCGGTGTTGGCTTCTGTCTATAAGCAGAGAAGTCCATTACCTGCTACTCATAAGTCATAATATAAGTAAACGGAGGTAAGTGTTTGACAATACTTACCTCTCTCTTTTATTTATCCTTTATCTAACCGACGATAAAAATATTAATGTGAAAATTTTGTAAATAACCGGTGTTTTTGTTTTTCATTGCGATTTAAATTCACCAAATCAAACTTAATGTGAATAAGTAGTCGATTATCGTGGATAATAAAAGCATGCATTGTTATGGGGTTGTTTCATTAGAATAACTAATTTGAATGTGGAAAATTTGTCATTTTTTAACCAAAAAAATATCACCTAGAATTCATTTCAACAAAGTAAGTTACCGAATTAACAGAGAGGCTATCATGGCACAAGCAATGAATATGGGTACGATTACAGCACCTACCTCTATGGATAAAAAAACCTACGCGGTTAACTTCAAAGGATTGATTGCACATTTAGTTGATATTCTGTTTGTCGACCACAGCGAACCTCGCAGCTACTACGCGAATAATTTGTCTGGTCACATGCAGAAAGATATCGGTTTATACCGTTAATTCAATGTGTAGAGATGTAAAAGCCGACGGATTAAATCGTCGGCTTTTTTGTATTTAAAATTTACTAGTTTCACTGCTCATGAAAACAACGGTTTCCGAAAAACAAAGGCGCAAACTAAGTTGCGCCTTTGTTTTATTCGTCAATGGCTATTATTTTTTGCGACAGTATTCAGCAATGATATACATCGATTGGCCATTAGCTTTACCAGAGATCAACTTAGGATCGTCGCTTAAACTGATACCGCGAACCACAGTACCCTGTTTAATGACTTGGCTTGAGCCTTTGATAGGGAGATCTTTAATGATGGTTACGTCGTCGCCTTTTTTCAGTTCTACGCCATTCACATCACGAGGCTTTTCTGCATCATCATCCATACCAATTTCAGCCCATTTTGCAGCTTCTTCTTCAAGATACATCATATCAAGTAGGTCTTGAGCCCAACCCTCAGTGGCCGCAAGGCGCTTAAGTTGACGCCACGCCAGAACTTGAACGGGTTGTTCTTGGCTCCACATGCTGTCGTTCAAACAACGCCAATGGTTCACATCTACTGTTTCTGGGTTCTCAATTTGGCCTTTGCAGACATCACACAACATAACGGCATGGTCAACAGTAACCATAGTGTGTGGCGCTACCACAAATGGAGCTAATGGAGATTCTGATGAACAAAGCTCACATTTTGATTGGCTGCGTTCAAGTAAAGTTGCTTCAGTAGACATAGTACCCACCTTGTAAAAATATGTAAGCGCGTATTATCCACGTTACGACTGGAATTAAAAGGGGAGATGGCAAAAAGCTTGGTATTCGTGAGGGAATTGAACTAAGTCATCGTCAATAGTAAGAAAATGGGCATCGTGCTTTACGCTGTTATTGCCCAAAGGCATAATGAACGCCGTTTTTATGTTTGTATGTAGGTATCACTGTGGAACTCCTTTCCGCTCCATTTTTAGGAAAATCACTTCGTCTCGAAGGTTCAATGTCAGGCTGGCAGCAACTCTATTGGGATAATCAACTGGTCGCGCAATGCGATGCGACAGGGAATATCGAGGCGACAACGACCCATCGGTTTCAGTTATTAAGTGGTGAAACGCCGATCCAGTGTGAGCTGAATGTTAATCTGAGTTGGCAACCTTTTAAACTGAGTTATCAGGCATTGGTGAATGGTGACATTGTCACGCAGGGCGAGCGTTCAGAAAAAGACGTTGAAAAACAAACACCTTATAACCCGCCAAAGCCGGAGCGACGTTTTAGCCTTATTGGTCTAGTCTCACTTGGTATGAAAGCACTGAAAAGTGCCAAGCTGATTAAAGTTGTTCTGGCGTCAGCAAGTATCGCAGCCTATTCGTGGTTATTTTCCTTCCAGTTTGCTATGGCGCTTATTGCCTGTTTGGTGTTCCATGAATTTGGCCATATCAAAGCGATGAAGTATTTTGGTATGAAGACTAAAGGCATTTATCTCATTCCATTTCTTGGTGGCTTGGCATTAAGTGATGAAAAAATCAATACACGTTGGCAAGATGTAGTGATCTCAATTATGGGGCCATTTTTTGGTTTGCTGCTCTCGGTTGTGCTGGTTGTCGTTTATTGGATAACGGGAGAGATATTTTTTGCCGGCCTTGCTGTTTTTAATGCCTTTCTCAATCTATTCAATCTATTGCCTATATTGCCGCTTGATGGTGGTCACGTATTAAAAAGCATCAGCTTTTCTATGAACAGCACTTTGGGGATTGCGTTGTGTGCTCTTGCGGCTATCGCTGGTGTCATTTTGAGCTATTGGCTTGGATTAACCCTGTTCGGCTTTTTATTGATTATGGGCAGCATTGAAATTGTGATGGAATGGAAGCAGCGTCATCAAAGTCATTTGCTACCTCTGAATCGATATGGACAAATTGTAGCTTCACTTTGGTATGTCAGCTTAGTGGCTGCACTTATCGCTATTATTTGGGGTTTTGCAACGACAGGGGATGAGCTGCTACAACTACCATTACGCATTTTAGGTACTTGAGTCGGTACGTTGACACTTGTAAGCCATGTATCAGAGCACTTTTTGTGCTCATCTTTAAGCGCTTAAATGACATCTTTGTATGAAGAGGCTTCTTAGCACCGATAAACGGCTAATGACAACACTGCAGTTAATATTTATGAGCGATCGGATCTGTCTCGAAAATGTTTAGTTGGCAGGATCTCAATCGCTGGAACTGACTGATTACTCGCTGCAAGTTGCTACCTTTTAAGTATAGAATGAATCTCTTTTACGATGAATGAGACAAAAAAGCATGGATATTTGGAAGAAGCCTATCGATTTAATAACATTAAACGCCACCTCCAAAAACACCTTGATAGAGCATCTCAATATTATTTATACCGATTATAGTGATCACTCTTTGTCTGCGACCATGCCTGTTTGTCACTTTACCCATCAGCCGCTTGGTATGCTGCATGGTGGCGCCTCGGTGGTACTTGCGGAAACCCTAGGTTCAGTTGCCGCGAACTTCAGTGTGGATCAAGAACACTATTGTGTAGGGTTAGACATTAATGCTAATCATGTTCGCGCCATGCGAGAGGGGATGGTTATAGGAACAGCGACACCTATCCATCTTGGTATTTCAACGCAAGTATGGCAAATCAATATCACTGATGAGCGCGAACGTTTGGTATGCACTAGCCGTTTGACGGTCGCAGTACAAAAAATTCGTAACCGTTCTCAAGCTATCAAGGTTGATTTATAAAATGGTGATTGAATTTTCAGGTGGAAAAATCATCGTAACACCCCATGAATTAGTGGTACGAGTATTGGGTGATCTCGCCATCACGCTACAAGCCCAAGCCGATGCTGTTCAGCTCATTGGGAGAGGGGCGAATGTCATCTCTGTAAATTGCTCAGAAAGTAAATGGTCGATTAAGTTGGACAACGAAGAGCAAATTCAGCAACTTTCTCAACAACTCGGCTGTAATATTCTTTAAACAGTGATTAAGACTATTGCATAACCAATATAAAATGAGGAAACTACCTCTGTTTTTTATAAACTGAGATTTCCTCTTTATGAGTAGCCCACGACTTCGCGTTCAATTTGAATCCTTATTTGAGCACTTTAACGGCCAAGATGTTGGTGTCCAGCTAGAAGAGATCACCGAGATCCTTTTCTGCACACGCCGTAATGCGCGTATTGTTCTAAATAAAATGGAGGATGAAGGCTGGATAGAATGGCGTCCTGCGGCGGGGCGTGGAAAATTATCCGATCTCATTTTTAAACGTAGTCGCAGTGATGTCAGTGAAAACCTTGCGCGTCGATACTTAGATGAAGGTAAAATTGGCCATGCATTTTCGGTACTGGATCAAGATGCGGCGAAACTGACGCAAGTGATCCAAAGCTATCTTGGTGTTCAGCATCAAGAAGGTCTGCAAGTCATACGGTTGCCTTATTATCGCCCGCTTTCAATGCTAAACCCGCTAAAATCCATGCGTCGATCTGAGCAACATATCGTAATGCAAATTTTTAGTGGGCTAACGCGGCTAGATGAATATGAACAGCTGCAGCCAGATCTCGCACATACATGGGAATCGGTGACAGCAACACATTGGCGTTTTTATCTTCGGCCAGGGGTTCGTTTCCACAATGGTGATTTGCTTACCACCGACGGTGTTATCCAAAGTTTGTGGGAATTGCGATTTCTGAACTTATTCTCCCATCTTGATAGGATCAGCTCGCCCTCCAACTGGGTTATCGATATCTTTTTACAAAAAGCGGATAGTCGCTTACCGCTTCTTTTATCTGAGTCATGTGCCAAGATTTTACTACCAGAGTCCAATCGTAGTGATAATTTTGATTTAATGCCGATTGGTACTGGTCCTTACAAAGTCATTTTAAATGATGAAAAACGCTTAGTTTTGCAAGCGTTTGATGGATATTTTGGATTTAGGCCTTTATTAGACCGGGTCGAAGTGTGGGTGATTGACGAAGTACATTCTTCGATGGTTTTTCCTAGCTTATCGCATCCGATAAAAACAAAGCGAGGTTCATTTACAGAAGACGTGGATCTTGATCCCGGCTGTACTTACTTGTTACTCAATCGAAAAAATGGCGTCGCCGCGGATGTAAATTGGGCTCGCTACCTTACCAATAAGCTCAGTACTCTCAACCTATTTCGTCAATTACCAGAAGACAAAGTGGTCGAGTTGGGGGTGTTACCTGCTTATGGCTTGAAACCGGGCTGGTATCATCAGTCATCGGGAGATGTTGCCGCTACACCGCCGGGCGAGCGTTCGATCACCATTGCATATCATGCTCAGCACCCCATGTTTCCTAGCTTAGTGAAAACGATACAACAGTTGTTAAAAGAAGATGGGATTTCGGTGGAGCTTGTTAAATATGATTTGACGGTTGAAGACACCGATGCTGTCGATGTTTGGGTCAAACCGATGGGAATTGCCAACCATAGAGAAGATGCGTTAGCAGGATGGTTACTTGATTACAGTGATATCGAGCATTTAAGCCGCGCTGAAGATTTTTCGTATTGGTGCCAGTTAGTGGATGAATGGCGCGCCGATCCAAATGCCATATTTCCGGCCAAAGAGATTGGCAAGTCTTTGATAGAAAAACAGCAAGTTATCCCGATGTTCCACTGTTGGTTAGGGATAAGCAAAGATCAATGTGGTGCATTACAAAACGCGAAATGCAACGCGTTAGGCTGGTTTGATTTTAGCAATGTTTGGGTTAAACCAGAGTTATAACAAATCACAGTGGTACCCAAACGACTTGGAGTTACAAGTAGGCGGCTTGTCAGTGGCCGATAAAATAAGCTAAGACTAAACAGCAGTATCTAAATTATCCGTTGTTGCCGTCATTTCTGGCGGCAACAAGTATCAGGAGCTATGACGTTGGTTTGATTACGCCGCAGCTAACAACTTCTGTTGATGAGCCAAGTATTCATCGTACGTACCTTGGAAGTAGACCAACTGTTTGTTTTTCACATCAATGATCGAAGTGGCCAGCGAAGAGACAAACTCGCGATCGTGGCTAACAAAAATCAGTGTCCCCGTGTAGGACTTTAGCGCGTTATTTAGCGCCTCAATCGCTTCCATATCCATGTGGTTGGTTGGCTCATCCATGATCAGCACGTTGATATCTTGCATCATTAGTTTGCCAAATAGCAGACGGTTCTTCTCACCACCCGAGCAGTTTCTTGCTTTCTTATTCACATCATCAGCTGTAAAGAGTAGTCGGCCAAGAATGGCACGCACCATCAAATCATCATGTTTTACTGTGCGCCACTGCGAGATCCAATCAAAGATAGTCAGATCGTTATCAAAATCGACAGTACTGTCTTGAGGGCAATAGCCAATTGAGGCGTTCTCAGACCATTTCACCACACCTTGGTTGGCCTGCAGCTCTTTGACTAAGCAGCGTAGAAAGGTTGTTTTACCGACGCCGTTTTCACCAATTACCGCCAAACGCGAGCCCGCCTCAAGCAGCAGATTGCCACCGTTGAAGAGCTGTTCATCGTCAAAAGCGTGGCCGAGATTTTGTAGTTCAAGTGCAAGACGATGCAGTTTCTTTCCTTCACCAAAATCAATCGAAGGACTGATGCGGCTTGAGGATTTCACTTCATCAAGCTTGATCTTGTCCATTTTTTTTGCGCGTGAGCTAGCCTGTTTTGCTTTTGAAGCATTGGCACCAAAGCGGTTAACGAAGTCTTGCAGTTCGTTGATCTCAGCCGCTTTTTTCGCGTTGCCAGAGAGTAACTGCTCTCGAATCAAGCTTGACGCTTCAAGAAAATACTCATAATTACCCGGATAAATACGCAGTTCACCGTAATCAATATCAGCCATATGGGTACACACTGAGTTCAAAAAGTGACGGTCATGGGAAATAATAATCATGGTGCATTTACGCTGATTAAGTTCTTCAGCCAACCAACCAATGGTGTGGATGTCTAAGTTGTTGGTTGGCTCATCGAGCAGCAAAATATCTGGGTTGGCAAACAAGGCTTGCGCCAACAAAACGCGCAGTTTCCAACCAGGAGCCACTTGTTGCATCAAGCCAAAATGAAACGATTCCTCAATTCCCGCTTTTAACAAAATATCACCCGCGCGACTTTCGGCGGTGTAACCATCCATTTCAGCGTATTCGCTCTCAAGCTCGGCGACTTTCATGCCGTCGGCTTCGCTCATCTCGGCTAATGAATAAATGCGGTCACGCTCTTGCTTGATCTCCCATAGTTTACGGTCACCCATAATCACGGCATCAATTACCGTATGCTGTTCGAAAGCAAACTGATCTTGGCTCAGCACACCCAATTTTAGCCCTGGTGTAATGGAGACGTTGCCTGAGCTGGGAGTTAACGCGCCACTCAAGATCTTCATGAACGTCGATTTACCACAGCCGTTAGCGCCAATCAAACCGTAGCGATTGCCGTTACCGAATTTTGCAGAAATGTTTTCAAATAAAGGCTCAGCGCCAAATTGCATGGTGATATTTGCGGTAGAGATCAAGAGAGTTTTCCTAGGTATTCAGTTTAGCGAATCAGTGATGTGCAGACGCCAAATCAGCAGAACATAAACAATGGTTAAATAGGCGGCGAATTATACAGAGTTATTACAAAAAGAACAGATGTGAGAGATAGCTCACAGACGGAAATTGCTCAACGTCGAATTGCCTATCGTTATTGGGGAGAAATGGGTGAATAAAAAACACGCTTCACCACATTTTACAGAATGTAGACTAGTATATGTGCATTCACTTTTATCATTAAAGGGATTTTAACAAGGTGCCACCAGCTCACTGTAGCCCGTTTGATTATCAAATTCTCGCTCAAACACTAAGTCAGGGTAGGAATGTAAAATCAGCTCTGCGGTAGTATTGACAAGACAACCATCCAAAAGATGACCACCGATCACTTTGCCTGTTTTATCTGCAACCGCAATGTGCAAGTGTTGATGAGATGCGGTTAGCGTGCCAATCAAAGAGACAATTTCAAATGCATCAACAAGGTGTAGCTCTGAAGATCCATCAGCGAGGCGGATGCGCACTTCAGATAGGCACCCAACACAAGAAGCGATGTTGCCCGCTTGTATATTCTCTTGCTTTATCAACGCGGCAATAGATTGCTTTAAGTCGTGGCCTTTTATTAAGCGAGACACTGTCACTTTTATCATAGATAATTCGTTATAAAATTATGGGTTATGTTTAGTTTATCGTGCATGAGAGTTTACGTCTAAAGAGATTACTGCTTATATCCTTGTTGAGACACAAAGTGGCAATTTTGCTATTTGCTTAAATCCGTTGAGCAACGTCCATCATTTCACCGAGGAGCCTAAGAATGATTGAACTGTACACCGCCGCAACGCCGAATGGTCAGAAAATCTCCATTGCATTAGAAGAAATGGGGCTGCCATACAAGGTCAACGCTTTTGATCTTTCAACCAATCAGCAAAAAGAGCCTGAGTTTACGGCCATCAATCCGAATGGACGTATTCCCGCAATTGTAGATAAAGATAACGATGATTTTCCAGTATTTGAATCTGGGGCAATTTTGCTTTACTTAGCAGAAAAAACGGGAAAATTTTTGCCCGTAGATCCGAAAGCCCGCTCTCAAGTGATCCAATGGTTAATGTTTCAAATGGGGGGCGTAGGGCCGATGATGGGACAAGCTAATGTTTTCTTTCGTTACTTTCCAGAAAAAATACAACCTGCCATTGATCGTTACCAAAAAGAAGGGCGACGTCTATTTGAAGTCATGGATAGCCAATTAGAGCATCACCGTTATCTTGCGGGTGATGAATACACCATCGCCGATATCGCAACATGGCCATGGGTGAGAATTTACGAATGGAGTGGCATTAATATTGACGGGCTCGAGCACCTACAACGTTGGTTGGCGGAAATCGCGCAACGCCCTGCAGTTTACCGTGCCACCACCAAGTCAAGAAAGCGATGAACAGCGAGCGGAACGCATTCAGAAAATGGTGACAAGGTAACCTGAGTGATGTGTGTATGACAAAACGGTGGGCTTATAAGTTCAGTTGAAGTATTTAACTGTGGTTCCTAATTTGTGCATTTAGCATTACACTGCGTGAAAATTCGTGATAAGAAAAACGTAATGATTAACGATAAAGACACATTAGAAAACGAAGAAATTGAAATAGAGGCGATTGGTATTGAAGTTTCGTCGCAACCTATTGAGCTTTATAAGGTGTTAAAGATTGCTAACCTAGTGGATGGTGGCGGGCAAGCAAAATTCCTGATTAGCGATGGTTACGTGGCAGTCAATGGAGAACTTGAAACTCGAAAACGACGTAAAATGTACAATGGGGATTTTCTTGAATTTAACCAGGAGTACTACGTTGTATTGTGTGACCAACCTGTGACTGAAGTACCTAAAACTGATGTGACGTCGGTAGTGGCAGCAACAAATGTGCCTAAGCCGAAGCAAAAGGCGTCAAAAACCAAACCGGCTAGAAATAAGCCGGCGACCACAAAGAAAGAAAACTCCGATGCACCTAAAAGCAAAGATGCTGAAAGTGGCCGTAACTCAATAGACTTTTTCTAATTTTCTGTTTTTTAATGATCTGATAAATAGACGGGAGCGATATGGCTCCCGTCTTTTACTCAGCGCCATTCGTCATTTGTTGTCGAACCGCTATTTAACCCATTAGGATCATCATCAAAAGGGTGTTGTGCCTTATACAGTAACACTTCCAACTGATGTTCTAACTGATTGACTGTCTCATAGTCACCTTCAGAGCAGGCTACATAAATTTGTTGTTCTAGTGCTTCAATGCTGTCGCGTATGGTCATTTGGCACCTCTCATCTCACCCATTAAAGGTGACTTTTATCTGTTTTCAAATCTATTGTAGTCAAGTAAACCAGATTCGACAGGTTGATTTTTTCGATACCATGCATGAACTTTATCGCTGAACGGCCAAAACTTCGAAGAACTGCGGCGAATGGCGAACCTATCGAGTAACTTAACGTAGTCCTGCTCATTTTGCATTTTACTCAATAGCATCACCAATTCTGCGATCTCGTGCTCATGCAGTGACAAGTAAGCAGAAGGGTAACTACCAATGGCACCTCTCACTAGAGTCAAATCATCATTCGCTGGGTCACGGTTGCTTTGTTCATCAAATAGACTTGAAATATTGAGATGGGCGTTATTGTGTAACAAAGTAAACAGTTGATCCTCTCCGTTTTCAGCCGTGATCATCAACATCATAATTTGTGGCACAGCCAGCAACCCTTCGCCTTTGATCTTATTAATGCTATTTAACATCTGTTCACTGCGCTTTGAAAAACCAGTGTCAATTATCGAATAACGATTTGATAACACAGGTTGAAGCTTAGACTTCAAAAGATCAAACAACTCAGATTTTGGATCTTGCGTGTGGTAAACAATACTGGTCGGTTGATCAAAAGGGGCAACGTTACGTTGCAAAAAGTCACTGAGTTGAGTGCTTTGATTTTGATACCAACTTGACTGCTCTTGGTGCCTTATCTCTCTAGGCAGCAGAGAGACAAAATTACTTTCACCTTCAAGACGCAGAAAATCCATAAACATGCGAGTAATGAGCTGGTGGCCGAAATTGCCGTAAACATCAAAACCCGCCACCAGTAAATAATGGATTCTTTCTAGTAGGGCATAGTCTAAAACCCATGCTGTTTTGGGTTTTTCTCCCACCAAGCCTTGCACTACCGATGCACTATCGAAATGCCTAAAAATAGTCAGTGCCGCATTCGGGTTATAGCCATCACCCATCCACAGTACATCCGTGGTTAAGTTCTCGCCATTTTTGAACCACTGATTAGTAAATTCAGACTTTGCTTTCAAATAACGTGCTTGTTGATGCGCATAACGGACCCAATGAGTAATAGGCAACGTGTTACTTTCCAACTCGCTTGGCAGTTTTAGATTCGCGGCTTGCGAGCGATAAAATTGATTCACTTCGGGTAAATCAGCTTTCTCTGGGTCTAAAAAGAACACCCAAAAATGGTCGTTAATAACATTCAGGGCTAGCTGACCACGACACACTGGCCCTTTGATAAAAGCCATGATGGTGTTTTGAGCATTGTCTAACATAAATCGAAAGCGTGCTTTAACCGGAAGGGCATCAAATGCCGTCATCGGATTGGCGGCAACTTCAATATCATAGCTAGGCAAAACCGAGACTTGATAATTAGGCCGAATGAACCATGCCTGCCAATCATCAAGACGTTTTTTATTCAACGCATAGGGTAAATGAGTTTTATCCACGATACTGCCTTGCTCAGGGATCAAACGGTAGTAGACGCGTTCTACACCAGGATTATCGTAAGGACGCCTTGTCGCAATTCGGTTAACAGGCTCGCCCGGGGGCGTTGTCGAACGTATCAAAGTGAAAAATCTAGGCTGACCAGCAAGTTCAGAAAAATAAAGGTGAGAAAGAAAAAGATGCTCGTAGATATAACGAGCCATTAACTGATTCTTTGCTGTACCTTTATTTAAAAAGTTTTCGTATTGCGCAACCGATTTCTCCTGATCAGAAGTGAGCGGAATATGGCCATTCATGATTGCGCCATCTCTTAGCCACGTGAGTAGCGTATTGTATTCAAGAGGGCTAAGATTTGGCATGCCATAAGGCATTCCCCACGTTGGGTGATCTTGTTTGTACTGTCCGTACTCTTCAATTGTTGGACAAACTTGTTCGCGATCTATCGAAAAATCAAAACCTTTTAGCTGATCTTGTTCTGGTAACGGATGTTCCTCTTTTTGCATTAATAATTTCGCGACTAATCCTGCTTCTAGATTCGCGGTAGGCGTTTGAGATCTCTCGTTCAGCACAGGATGAAAACCAAAATCTCGCCACTGCTCTGTGTATTGTGCATCTTCAAACAAACGGGTAGGAGCCGACGCCGTCAGGCGCGTACCATGATAAACCAACGCTTTACTGGCTCCACGAACAATCCCTTCAACTGAAGACATTTTTAGCTGGCAGGGCGCATCATAACAGGCGTGACAGACCACGCAGCGCTGATCGATGATGGGTTTAACATCATTTAAAAAGAAAGAGGCTTCTTTTGAATCTACTGGCGATTGTCTTGACTGAACGCTTGCTTCACCAAACAGTTGGTCATAGTTCAAGCCCGCATACATTGCACATCCTGAAAAAAACACGATGCTAAGAATAATAAGTCGATGAAAAGACATAACATGAGAAATTTAGGAATATTTGTCCCAATTAAAGCAAAGATTAACAAAATGCACCACAAAACGATGAAAATAGCGCATTAGGGATGATAAATCGCCCGAGTGGAATAAACTCCACAACTGAACGCACAATGCTCAATTTAGGGTTATAAGACGAGTATACGGTAGACTCGCATTGGCTATACGCATTTAATAAACCCATTGAACCCGCTATAGTTAAACGAAGAAAATTTTGAGGAGTCAAAGGATGAAACTCTCGATATCAGGGAAGTTGCAATTAAGTTTTTTATTGCTGGTGGTGCTTCTTATCATTTCGACCTTTTTTACCTATCGCAGTATTACGCAAGTCGAAACTCACACCAATTCATTGCTGCAAACGGATCTGCCAACCGTGAATACTAGCCGAAATATTCAGCAGTCGATGCAAGAGGTTATTTCAACGTTACGCGCCTATTTATTGGTGGGTTCTCAAAGTGCAGTGGGTGCAACGCAACTGACAAAACTTGAAACTATTATTGGACAGATGGACAAAACGGTACCGGTGTTAGAAACGTTGATTCTCAGTGAGCAATACACCGCGATCATAAGCGAATGGGCTGCAATCAAAGCGCATATCCAAGGCATCGTATTACTGAGCCAAAGTGAGGATAATTTACCTGCCCACACATTATTCATTAACGAGGCCGCCCCCATAGCAGAAGTTGCACTTGACCAGTTACAAGGGCTGATTAACGACGAGTCGACTAACAAAGAAGGAGGGGAGCGGAAACGTCTCTTTAAATTGTATGCTGACAGCTATAATTCGTTAGCTAATGCACTGGCATCGTTGCGAGATTTCTTACTGTATGCGAAGCCTGAACATCTCGAAAAATATCAAGACTTAATTAACTCTCACAACCAATCTGTTGCTGAAATTGTGGAAAAGTCCTCTTTGTTATCGGATGATGAACAGAGTCTGTGGTCATTATTTAATGAGATGCAGCAGCTTTATTTCCCACTCGCACAGCAGGTGATTGCAATACGCCAATCTGAGCAATGGAACGGCGTCAACCAAAAAATGGCCACACAACTTATGCCTGCCGTAGATAAAATGACTAACCGTCTTGAAGATGTTATCGCCACTCAACAATCAAAAGCAGAGCAAAGTGGCGAAAGGATGAGTCGTAGCATTAGTAATGTGATTAACGTGTTATTTATCATGATTGCCGTGACTGTTTCAGTTGCTGTTTGGCTTTCCAATTACTTAGGTAAGAATATCGGCCGCAGAGTGAGTCGAATCGGAAAGAGAGCCGAAATCATTGCGGCAGGAGATGTCTCTCAACCAGCACTTTTGTGTGAAGGTAGCGACGAGCTATCTCAGCTTACCGCCGCGATAAACAATATGAACAACTCACTGCGAACGATCGTTCAGGGAGTCAGTACCAAAGCGCAACAGGTCAGTCAAAACATGGATGAGCTTCTGAACTATAACTCAAACACTCGGCAGCAAGTACAGCAGCAGCGAGCAAGTATTGAGCAGGTTACAGTACGTTTGAGCGATGTGGCGCAGTATTCTATGGCGACCGCAGAAAAAGCTGAACAATCTACGCAATCTCTTTTGTTATCACAAAATGAGCTCAAAGAGGGAGCCTCGGCGCTAGAACAAAATAGAAAGAGTATTGATAAGCTTGATCAAACCATACAAAAGGCAACGCAATTGGTGCTCGATCTTAGTCGAGAAAGCGAATCGATTGGGCGTGTGACCGAAGTAATAGAGGGATTAGCGGAACAAACTAACCTTCTGGCCTTAAATGCGGCGATTGAGGCCGCAAGAGCCGGAGAATATGGACGAGGCTTTGCTGTGGTAGCGGATGAAGTTAGGCTGCTGGCGACTCGAACCACTCAATCAACCACAGAAATTAACACTATTATAAACGCCATACAGTCAGCGACTGCGGCTGTGGTCAATGAAATTAACATGAGTCAGAACCTTGCCAATGAAGGTGCGGCGCAGACCATCCACGCCTTCAACAAAATGATGGACGTACAAGGAAAAATAACGGCGTTAGATAAGGAAATGCACCAGTTATCCTCGGCGGCCGATCTGCAACAACAATCAACACACCAAATGACTCAATTCATGCAAGAAGTTGTCAATTCGGTGGAAAGTGTGGCAAGTATTAGCCAAATCTCAAACCAAACGTCAGCGCAAGTAAAAGATAATGTCACTGTACTCAATCAAGAAATGGAAAAGTTCAAAATTTAAACGCAAGAGTAGATATTCAATTGAGTTAAAAATAACCAAAAGCACACAAATCTCAACCAATTGAATTTACTTTGTTTATTTACTGTTCGCTTGAACGGGTTTTGATAAAAAATGGGTTTTCTTTTTTGCTAACTGTGGCATAGTGACAGCGTCAATTCGGTGCGCGGGCATCGTATAATGGCTATTACCTCAGCCTTCCAAGCTGATGATGCGGGTTCGATTCCCGCTGCCCGCTCCATATTCTCGTATTTATCCAGTCTACTAGAAACAAAAAATCCACCCTAGAAAGAGTGGATTAGAGTCGTTCTTTTTAAAAATTTAAACGGGACTGACGCTCTCAGCTTGTGGCCCTTTTTGACCATCAGTGATTACAAAACTCACCTTTTGGCCATCGACTAAGTTGCGGCGCCCTTCACCCGTAATAGCGGAAAAATGTACAAATACATCTTTGCTGCCATTATCTGGGGTAATAAAGCCAAAACCTTTATCTTGGTTGAACCACTTTACAATTCCGTTTACTTTTTCACTCATAATCTTACTCTTGCTATGTTGTTTTGACGTTGCGAAACAGTTGCAACATGAATAACTTAACCAAAGTATTTTGCACAATCTAATGAAGTTTCTGTGAATGTGATGTACGCCTTGTTGAGTATCAAGTTTTGCGATTTCTATACCAAAATGTGATGCATTAAATCAAGGTAACTGTTCATACTTCAACTCTATTTCTGCCGTTTTGTTTAGCTTTATAGAGCGCTTGATCCGCAATTTTTAACACTGCTTCAGGTTTTTCTGAGGCGTAGCTATCAGCAACGCCAATACTAACCGTAATAGAGACAAGATTTGATGGTGTTTTCTGCTCACGCTTCTTGGAACCGAGCTTATCGTCTTTTGGTCTGTCTTCTGCGTTCCTAATGACCATTTGGTACTGTTCAATATCTTTGCGAAGCAAATCTAAGTAGATTGCAGCTTGCTGTGCATTTTTTCCTTTAAATAGGATGGTAAACTCTTCACCACCGTAGCGATAAACACGTGCGTTTCCTTGAGTCAACAATAAACGGCTAGCAATCAACTTAAGCACATCATCGCCAGTGTCATGACCATAGTGATCATTGAACTGCTTAAAATGGTCTATATCTAGCATCGCTATCGCATATTTTTTGCCTAAGTATTTGATGTCAAGATCTAAGGCGTGGCGACCTGGGATACCCGTTAAGCGATCAATAAATGCCATTTTATGGCCCGCCGAAATTAGATATAAGATCAATAAAACCCCGGCTAGAGAGAAAAGTGTGCTTGAGATATAACTCACGTGGAAAAAAATAAAGGTGACGGAGGAGAGTAAAATACTGGCGTAAATGCTGGTGTCTAAGATCTGGTTTCGCGTGAGCACAAATATTGCGGAGACCCCAATTAATGCCAAGAGGTACATCACCAACAAAAATGGCAATTTCGATATTTTCGGTATAGTTACTAACAAAACCTGGCTAAAATTCTCAAATCCGCCATCACTGACGTACATCAAAGTAACAACGGCCCAAAACATTAACAGCAGCAAAATAGCGATGTATAAGCCATAAGTTTTACTCAATACAGTAGCATTACTTCCTAACGCATAAGGTACTAAACACAAAACGGGTAATAACAAACTTAATAACGAAAGCTCTAGCAAGGTTGTTCCCGTAGAAAGGGGCATTTGTAAGCGCCACTGGATGATTGCGTAGGCCACCATCATCGCTGTCGAGATCATAGCCAAACGCCCTTGCTTAAAAATGTGTCCTAATGCGATTGCTACCGTGAAAAGAATATAAGGCAGGTTACTAGCGAAGCCAATATTGGCGCTAGTGATCAGAATGACGTTTTCCATCCCCAACATAATGGCTATTAGCAACCCTATTGGGAATAAGAATCGAAACCAATGAGATGATACAAAACTTGTCGGCATTAATAATACAAATATGACCTTTGTGGCATTTAAAATTAAAATTGATAATAAGGCCCATAGCATACTTTTATTTAATAGATTGCCAAGCTTTTTGCTAGACTTACTAAATGAAAGCGAGCACTTGAACAAAGTTTAGACGACAACGCATCTAAAAGTTGTATAAAATCACCAAGGTACGCTAAGTTGTTACTGCTAAGTTCTATCTAAATATTTTGATTAGTACGAAGAGGAAGGAGTGTAAGGATGCAAATCAGTGTTGATGTACATAATTACATGGAAACACTTGTCGGACGCGTATTGGCTGAAGATAAGTATGTAAATCACTATGATAATGAGCAGCTTGCCGATCTCGCATGCTTATCCCTTGCTCAATTGAGACCGATCTATATTCGATACGACATAGATTTTCTCTCTGCGCTACCTGAAGAAAAATTGGTCATACTTAAAGAGAATGCACAAGTTGCCGTTGAATCGGCGGAAAGCATGATCGTTAATGATCGACGTAGACACAGAGAAGATGATATTCCTATCATTCTAGGCCAATTGCGCTTTGACGATAACTTAGAACTAGAGTGGTTCGAGAAGCCGATTATTGAAACAAACAAGTCTTAAAGGAGTTCTTGTGGGATTTTTTTCTCGTTTATTTAATCAAGGGTCAGGCAATGACTCAAAAATGAAGCTTTTAGATCCCATTGAATATAAAGGTTTTTTAATTTACCAAGATGCAATGTCTGAATCAGGGCAATATCGTGTCGCTGGTAAAATTAGTAAAGATGTTAATGGTGAAATATGTACTCACCGTTTTATCCGCTCCGATGTCGTAGCTAGTAAAAGCGACGCTGATGAGCTTATGCTTAAAAAAGCAAAAATGCTCATCGATCAGATGGGCGAGAAAATCTTTTCCTAACATCGTCCAACTTGATAAAAATCATAATGAATATCCTCATTAGTCGATACCCTTATTCATTGAGTAAAATACATGGCTAATATCCTGTTTTTATAGAGCTTTGTGATAAGTGGTTCGACCTCTGCTTTGTTTGGATGTCGTTGTGTTTTTGTCTTTCACCTATGACAATCACTCATTACTTAACCTTATATGTAATAGCATTTTGTATTTTTATTACAAACTGCTTGCAGTTATGCTGGTGGTTAGATAAAAACAGAATAATCATTGTGCCAATAGTCAAGGAATAACTATGCAAATTGGTGTACCAAAAGAGACCCTTACGGGTGAAACACGGGTTGCAGCTTCACCGAGTTCGGTAGCGCAATTAATCAAACTAGGCTTCGACGTCTCCATTGAAACTCAAGCTGGGGTTTTAGCCAGTTTTGATGATGCGGCTTTTGAGGCGGCTGGTGCCACGATTGTTTCGACACAAGATGTTTGGAATTCAGACATTATCTTGAAGGTCAATGCGCCGATTGTTGATGAAAAACAATCGATTGATGAGGTTGCTTTGATCAAAGAAGGGGCAAGCCTAATCAGTTTTATCTGGCCTGCACAAAACCCAGAATTGATGGAACAGTTATCAAGTAAAAAAATCAACGTGCTGGCGATGGACTCAGTGCCGAGAATATCCAGAGCACAAGCTTTAGACGCTTTGTCATCAATGGCTAACATTGCTGGCTACCGCGCTGTTGTTGAAGCTGCACATGAATTTGGCCGCTTCTTTACAGGGCAAATTACCGCAGCGGGCAAAGTCCCGCCGGCAAAAGTACTGGTTGCCGGAGCTGGCGTTGCTGGCCTCGCTGCTATCGGTGCCGCAGGAAGTTTGGGGGCAATTGTACGAGCTTTTGATGTTCGCCCAGAAGTAAAAGAACAAGTTCAATCTATGGGTGCAGAGTTTTTGGAAGTCGATTTCCAAGAAACGGCTGGTTCAGGCGATGGTTACGCCAAAGAGATGTCTGACGACTTTAATAAAAAGGCCGCTGAACTGTATGCAGCGCAAGCTAAAGATGTCGACATCATTATCACGACGGCTTTGATCCCTGGACGTCCAGCCCCTAAGCTGATCACCAAAGAGATGGTCGACAGTATGAGCGCTGGTAGCGTGATCGTCGATCTTGCAGCTGCAAACGGAGGGAACTGTGAATACACGGTTGCCGATCAGGTGATTACAACCGCCAATGGTGTGAAAGTGGTCGGTTATACTGATATGGTTGGCCGCTTACCAACACAATCCTCTCAATTATATTCAACAAACATCGTTAACTTGCTGAAATTGTTATGCAAGGAAAAAGATGGATCCATCAATATTGACTTTGAAGACGTTGTTTTACGTGGTGTGACGGTCGTGAAAGAAGGCGAAATAACGTGGCCAGCACCACCGATCCAAGTCTCTGCGCAACCGCAAGTCAAGACCGCACCAACTAGACCTGAATCCAAAAAGCAAGAACCCGTTTCTGCGACGAAAAAAATTACTGGCTTAGTTGCTGCCGTTGGCGCTTTTGCTTGGATCGCATCGGTCGCACCTGCGGCTTTCTTAAGCCATTTCACCGTTTTTGTTTTAGCATGTGTTGTGGGTTACTACGTCGTTTGGAATGTTACTCATGCTTTACATACTCCTTTGATGTCCGTTACCAATGCAATTTCCGGCATTATTGTAGTCGGAGCTTTATTGCAGATAGGTCAAGGAAGTGGTGTGGTCACTTTCCTCGCGTTTATCGCTGTTTTAATTGCAAGCATTAACATCTTTGGTGGTTTTACAGTCACCAAACGTATGCTTGAAATGTTCCGTAAAGACTAAGGGAGTAATATATGTCTGCAGGATTAGTACAAGCCGCATATATTATTGCTGCTATCTTCTTCATCATGAGCCTTGCTGGATTATCAAAGCAGGAATCAGCAAGAGCTGGTAATTACTATGGTATCGCGGGTATGGCTATCGCACTCATCGCCACTATTTTTCGTCCAGATGCGCAGGGCTTAGCTTGGGTATTGCTGGCGATGGTAATTGGGGGTGGTATCGGTATTCATTATGCTAAAAAAGTAGAAATGACCGAAATGCCCGAACTTGTGGCTATTCTCCACAGTTTTGTGGGCATGGCTGCGGTATTAGTGGGTTATAACAGCTATATCGATGCGCCAATTGTACTCGATCACGCTGAACACGTGATTCATTTGGTTGAAGTGTTCATTGGGGTATTTATTGGTGCCGTCACCTTTACAGGATCTATCGTCGCCTTTGGTAAACTGCGTGGAATCATTTCGTCGTCGTCGCTCAATCTCCCTCATAAGCATAAGCTCAACCTCGCGGCCATTGTTGTCTCCACATTATTAATGATTTACTTCGTTAATAATGGTGGCAACATGTTTGCATTGATTATTATGACTCTGATAGCGTTCGCGTTTGGCTACCATTTGGTGGCTTCGATTGGTGGTGCAGACATGCCCGTTGTGGTATCGATGCTTAACTCCTATTCTGGTTGGGCAGCCGCAGCGGCTGGCTTTATGTTAGCGAATGATTTGCTGATCGTAACCGGAGCACTGGTTGGTTCTTCAGGTGCCATTCTTTCTTACATTATGTGTAAAGCGATGAACCGCTCTTTTGTTAGTGTGATTGCCGGGGGCTTTGGCCAGGATGTGGCTATCAGCGCAGACGTTGAATACGGTGAACACCGTGAAATAAACGCTGAAGAAGTAGCCGAAATGCTGAAAAACTCTAAGTCAGTGATTATAACTCCAGGGTATGGCATGGCAGTGGCTCAAGCACAGTATCCGGTTCACGAAATCACGGAGAAGTTGCGTGCACAAGGCATTAAAGTTCGCTTTGGTATTCATCCAGTAGCGGGACGTTTGCCTGGCCATATGAACGTACTGCTTGCTGAAGCAAAAGTGCCTTATGACATTGTGTTAGAAATGGACGAAATAAACGATGATTTTACTGAAACGGATACGGTTTTGGTGATCGGTGCAAATGACACAGTAAACCCTGCAGCATTAGAAGATCCGAACAGTCCGATCGCCGGAATGCCAGTGTTGGAAGTATGGAAAGCGCAAAATGTCATTGTATTCAAGCGTTCAATGAATACTGGCTACGCAGGTGTACAAAACCCTCTTTTCTTTAAAGATAATACCTATATGCTTTTTGGTGATGCAAAAGAGAGTGTAGACGCCATCTCAAAAGCGTTATAGCATCTACGATTAGGATAATGAAGAAGCCAGCAAAATGCTGGCTTCTTCTGTTTTTGAGCAATCATTATTGACATGGATATAACACGTGCAATGTATTATTAGTTAATAATGTTATATAGTTTTTAATCTAAACCATTAATGAAAATAAAACTTGTTTAAAGCGATTAAGACCTACTTTTGGACTATTTTAGTTCTAATACCTATTCAAACCTATGCCGATTCGTTGCCAGAACGCATCGACCTTTTTGCGTCGCTTTTTGATTATAGTACCGCTGATGTAAGTTATGATATCCGTACTTTGCAGGTTGATTATCCAACTCGCTTATTGACTCCCGAATCAATGTTACCGCAAACGGCTGAATACCCTTTAAAAGATCTACAGTTGTTATACAAATTATCTCAAAGCTGTACAGGTAAGTTGCCGCTGAGCCCACTCATAACAGAGCCATTAGTCTTCACGAGAGCTATCTGTAAAGGATCTCAATTACCGTCGAAATGGTTTGCGAGAAGCGCTTTGATTCACCCAGGAGGTGGAACATATGCGGCTCGTTATGTGAAAAAATACCCTGAGAAATTTGTAGAGTTGCAACAATATATGCACATACGAGAGCGCACCAAAGCAAGTGTGGATTCTTTGCTTGGCCGCATCCAAAACATGAATGAAGATACGATCTTAGCACTTATATCAGGTGCAACCATGTTTGTAGAGAACAGCGATCTTTGGCTGAGAAAAGGGGATATGTATTACGTTTTTAACGAAGACGTATGGTTAGACAACGCGAGTAAAGCAGGACTCAGCTATAGCATGGCCTCGGAAAATTCGACCTGTTTTATTCAAAGAGGCAACATTTGCTGGAATGTTGAAGATCATTCCAACGTGTTACGGATAAGTATGGTAATTCTTGTCCTAGCTAACATAATACTTGTATTAGGCTGGTCCCTTTATCGTTGGAATTCAAAACGACAGGAAATGAAAAGTCGTATGTTGGTGCTGCAGATTCTTACTCACGAGCTCAGAACACCCATTGCAAGTCTATCGCTAACCGTTGAAGGATTTAGGCGCGAATTTGAAAGGTTACCATCAACTGTTTACGATGAGTTTAGACGCCTATGCGAAGATTCCAGACGTTTACGGCAACTGGCCGAAGCCAGTAAGGATTATTTACAGTCAGAGAGCAGGCCGCTTGCAACAGACTGGGTACCTTCCGTTGAAGAATGGTTACAATACAAAGTGGAAGAAGAGTTTCGTGAAAGCATAGATCTTGTTATAAACAAAGATATTGCAGCTAAACTGAATGTTTATTGGCTTGGGACATGCATCGATAACTTAATTAGAAACGCAGTAAAATACGGTGTTGCTCCAGTTACGTTAGAGGTAACAACTAAACAAAATTCAATCACGATCAAAGTTACAGATCAAGGTCTGTTAAATCATCGAGATTGGAGAAATTTACGTAAACCTTTTGTCAGCAAAAGTGGCTTAGGTTTAGGTTTGACTATTGTAGAATCAATGGTAGGTCGGATGGGTGGTAAGATGACACTCGCAGGACCGCCAACCACATTTATATTGGAGATCCCCTGTGAAACAGACATTGCTTCTCGTTGAAGATGATAAAAACCTTGCCGATGGCTTATTAGTAAGCCTTGAACAAGCAGGGTATGACTGTTTACATGCAGAAACTATTGCAGATGTTAAACTGCATTGGGACAGTGCAGACTTAGTCATCCTCGATCGCCAATTACCCGATGGCGATTCTGTTCAGCATTTGCCAGAATGGCGTAAAATAAAAGAGTTGCCAGTAATTCTTTTAACCGCACTTGTTACGGTCAAAGACAAAGTGGCCGGATTGGACGCGGGGGCAAATGATTACTTAACCAAGCCTTTTGCCGAGGCTGAATTATTTGCACGAATTCGAGCCCAGCTTCGTTCACCAGAATCAGAAGGGCAGGATGACACGAAAGTGGTTACACCCAATCTTGTTATTGATAAAGCCACAAGAGAAGTTTTTTTTAAAGAAGATTCAATTACCTTAACGCGTACTGAATTTGACTTACTCTTATTTTTAGCAAGCAATCTCGGGAGAGTGTTTACGCGTGACGAATTGCTTGATCATGTATGGGGTTATAACCACTTTCCAACGACAAGAACCGTAGATACCCACGTGTTGCAATTGCGCCAAAAACTTCCAGGCTTAGAGATTGAAACCTTGCGCGGTGTTGGATACAAGATGAAAGCGTGATGCAGAAATCTCGTTTACTATTGGTAGGCATAGCATTTGTGGCTATTCCTACCAAAGCACAAAATGTTGAGTGGTTTGATCAAATCACACCGCTTACCCAAGCGCATCAGAATCTTTTAAATAATAATTTAGAAGCCATGTTTAACTCACTTGTCGAAGTGTGGCAGCTTGAACATAACAAAAACATTCAGAGCCATCTCAATGAATTATTATTACAATCATTAACCGTTGATTGCGGTAAAAGTTTAGACAAAAAACCACTCCCCGAATGGCTTAAATCAATCACCATTAATAGGCAAGAGATCCAGAGCCCAGGAAGAGATGCATTTCATGTTGATATAGAAGTGGACGCTGAAAAACCACTTGCTGATATTAGACTGGCGCAGTGGGTCGATAAAAGTTTATCAACCGATAGTGTATTAACGACCACTTCGAGTGACAGCGTCACTGGAACGGCACATTACTTAAAGCGTTATAATCTCAATAGTAAAATTACAATGGGTTTATACCGTCTTGATATAACAGCCAAAGATCAGCAATCTTGGAGCGCATGGATTGTGCTTGGTGAACCCAAAGCAAAGCAAATTGTACGTTGGGCTTCGAAAGATCAATGGCAAATTGAAAAAAAAGCGCTACTCAATCCATATTGTCCTTTACCTGAACTCAATGTATCGCTGTATGATTACATCGATGGAAAATACTCTGAAATATGGAGTCAACGATACGAGTCTGAGTATCCTAATGAACTTGAAATCACTAATTTGGCTGCAGACCGTTATGTATTAGCGGTATCAATGACTCAACAGCGTTGGCAAGGGCCGATTATCATTGAGCAATCTCAAGTAATCAGTAAAACCTACGATGTTTCAGTAGATGAATAATTAAAGATAATAGACAATGTGCCGTTATAGACATAAAGGAAACGACACGTTTATAACATTATGAAAAATTTCATTAAAATACTCCCACTTACAGTCGTACTTACACCCTCTTTCAGCTTCGCAGCCAATTATGCAATAGAGGCGCGAGGGGATGCGATGGGTGGTGTAGGGGTTGTATCTGCGAACTTTCTCACTGCTCCATTTTATAACCCTGCACTTGTGGCTATTTATCGTCGTAACGATGACCTAGGTATGATCGTTCCCAGCTTCGGGATTTCTTATAATGATGAAGACCACATGGTCGATGATTTAGACAGCATTTCAAACTTCATAGAAAAAAAAGATTACACAAATACTGAACAGCTGCAGAAAAGTTTAGATAATTTACAAAATGATAAACTAAAAGCCGAAATTGGCGGTGTTGTCGCCTTTGCCATTCCTAACCAATTTATAGCGGCTAATTTATTCGCCAAAGCCTATACCGAAACGTTTGTCACTCCTGATATTTACAGCGGCGAAAATACTGCGTCATTAACTCCCGAAGAACAAGTTGTTGAAAACGCGGAGCTTAGCGCCGTGAATGCTGTTTCCGTTGGGGTAACCGAAGTAGGTCTCTCGTTAGCCAAGTACCAAACATTTTTAGGCCAACATATTGCCTTTGGTGTAACACCTAAACTTCAACGCATCTACACCTATGTATATTCTGCAAGCGTGACCGATTACGATATCAAAGATGCACGAGATAATGGCCAAGGTGAAACCATGTTCAACCTTGATGCCGGCGCATTGTGGTTTTATGGGCCTTTAAGAGTTGGATTTTCCGCAACCAATTTAGTCAAGAGAGACATTCAAACTCAATCTTACACTAAGAGTCTTAAGAGCCAATTCGGTAAAACACGAGACATCAATATTGGCTACGCATACCAAATGAGGCCACTTTATACAGTAGGCGTAGGCATTGTTGCAGACTATGCCACATTAAGCGTGGATTATGATCTTAATGAAGAAGAGCGCTACACGAATTTTAATGACAATACACAGATGATTCGAGTAGGTGGTGAAATCGATATCATGCGTCAGTTAAAATTAAGAGCAGGATATAAGAAGAACTTAGCATACGATAATGTTGATGGAACAATCACAGCAGGGGTAGGGATCTCACCTCTCAATCTCTTCCAACTGGACATTGGAGCTAGCTATACAAACGATAATGCGATGGGAGCTTACATAAATTTCCTTGCTAGTTATTAACTCGATCTCTATAGTCAGGCTCCTAATCAACCGGAGCCTTTTTAAATGTTTGATGATATTCCAACTTTATCTCACCAAGAACAGCAAGAAGCTGTTGAGAAAATTCAACAACTAATGGCTCAAGGTATCAGTACCGCAGAAGCCATAAAAATCGTTGCATCCCAAATTAGAGCAGAAAAATCTGCAGATAAAACGAATTAATTCTCAACCTAACTATTTCCATTGCATAAGAGCGTTCACTCATTAGTGGACGCTTTTTTGTATCGAGAAAACCCCTAGCTAGGCTGGGGGTTCCGTAAAGCTTACGGCTATAAGTCAGTTATAACCCCTTTCAATTTGATAAAAACGTCTTGTGGTCTGGCAACTGTAAGAGTTAATTAAGAATTGAAAGGG
>NZ_CAWNMR010000012.1:0-57534 GCF_963875615.1 Vibrio sp. V09_P4A23P171 | reverse complement strand
TCTACAACTCAATACTGTATACACATACAGCATGTATGAAAGGACAGTATTATGCTTCAAGTAAATTTCGCTTCTCAACTATCAGCTCAGTACCCTTTGGCTAATGCCCATCGCTCAGTAAATACGATTGAACAAGCCATGATGTCAAAGCTTGCTAAGCTATCCCAGCACCAACAGCAGTGGATCTTATTCACCTCTGAATGTCCTCGACCACAGTATGAACAGTTTGCTTCTTTCAATATACATTGCGACAGAGTGATCCACATGAAACCCTCTCAAACGTTATCGGAATTAGAGATTGTGATTAAAGCTATCCGCTCCGGAAATGCCAGTGCGATAATCGCGTCAAATACTATTGAGCCTATCAACCAACACCTACTCAAGCAATTAGCGGCCGAGCACCACTGTGATGTGTTTTTTGTTGCAGGGAAACAGCAACCGTTCCATTGATCGAGAAAATGCTGTTGAGGGTGAATAATGCTGTATTACCCTCCATAACAGCAAAGGCCTAGCATTGTGGCTAGACCTTTGAGATTAGAACATCTTATTGTGTCACTGTGACATCAATAGATTAGATATCAATTACATCGAATGCCACTTCAGTATCGACATCGGCTTCGTAATCAACGCCATCAACACCAAAACCGAATAACTTCAAGAATTCTTCTTTGTATTCAACGTAATCCGTCAGCTCTTTTAGGTTTTCAGTAGTGATCTGTGGCCAAAGCTCACGGCAATGCTTTTGAATATCTTCACGCAGTTCCCAGTCATCCAGACGCAGACGATTTTGCTCATCTACTTCCGGCGCACTACCGTCTTCTTTATAAAGACGTTGGCTAAACATGCGATAGATCTGTTCAATACATCCTTCATGTACACCTTGCTCACGCATTTTCTTAAACACCATTGCGATGTAAAGAGGCATAACAGGAATAGCTGAACTGGCTTGAGTAACAACCGATTTAAGAACGGCCACATTAGCCGTGCCACCTAGTACAGAAAGCTGTTCATTCAGTGCCGATGCGGCGCGGTCTAAATCCATCTTCGCTTTACCTAGCGCACCATCCCAATAGATTGGCCAAGTTAGCTCAGTACCGATATAGCTATAAGCCACGGTTTTACACCCTTGGGCCAATACGCCAGCTTCAGCAAGTGCATGGATCCACAGCTCCCAATCTTGACCGCCCATAACCGTTACCGTGTCTGCAATTTCCTGCTCAGTTGCAGGTTCAACACTGGCTTCAATGATGATGTCTTTATTGGTATCAACCGCTGTCGCGGTGTATGTTTGGCCAATCGGTTTCAATGATGAGCGAATCAGTTCGCCAGTTTCAGGTAACTTACGCACTGGTGAAGCAAGCGAGTAAACCACCATATCAATTTGACCTAAGTCTTGTTTGATTAGCTCGATCGCTTTCTGTTTTGCTTGGTGAGAAAATGCATCACCATTTAGGCTTTTAGCATACAAACCCGCCTCGTGAGCAAGCTTGTCAAACGCGGCTGCGTTATAAAAACCGGCGGTGCCTGGTTTTTTATCCGTGCCCGGTTTTTCAAAGAAAACACCGATGGTCGCAGCACCTCCACCAAAAGCGGCGGTAATACGAGACGAAAGGCCGTAGCCACTGGATGAGCCTACAACAAGTACACGTTTCGGTGCATTTTTGATAGGGCCTTGTGCTTTGGTGTAAGCAATTTGTTCTTTTACATTAGCTTCACAACCCACAGGGTGCGTTGTCGTACAGATAAATCCACGAATTTTAGGTTTGATGATCATATTCAACTTCCTTCAAAAATCTCCGCTAGGATAAAAGTTTCGCTCGAAGATCTCACCCTATTTCTTTAAAAACAGGCAGAAATTGCAAGTGGTTGGATCTCTCGTGGCTCAAAAAATCAGGGCACCCGACTAGGATGCCCTGATATACGGTCACACTTTTAGTGACGATATTCGCGACTAGGCGACATGATTAAGCTTTGGCTTTCCCGGCTTATTGGTCATCACCTCGCTCAAGTCATGGCTAAAGTGATCAACTTGAATCGCTTTATAACGCAGTTTGTCTGCGGCCAAAATTTGGTCTACTTCAGTTTGAGTCAACACATTTTCGCTTAAGGCTTGAGCCAATCGCTCAGTCAGGGCACCTTTACGCGCAATTTTACCCTCTTTGGCTGCGCGGAACAGCTTGCGCTCCAGTGCACTGATACCATACATCGCCAAAAACGCTTTTTCCATCAAGCCAACGCTATCGTCTTCCTCTGGCCCAATGTAGCAAAGATGAGTGAGACGATCTCGATGTGCTCCAGGAGTCATTAAGCTTTCCGCCAGTTTGACCGACAGCTCATCGCTAGGTTTGTCATAATGGTTGCCCAAAGGGAAGACCAACACTTTAAGTAAGCGCCCAACCACTTTGTTGGGGAAGTTGCTGTACGCCTCTTGCAAAGATTTAGCCGCGTGGTACAAACAATATTGCACCGCGTAGTGCACGTAATCTAAATCAGTTTGTTGGCGGCCTTCATCTTCATACTTTTTCAAGGTCGCTGAAGCCATGTACAGATAACTCAAACCATCACCTAAACGCGCTGAAATCATCTCTTTACGTTTAAGATCGCCACCTAACGTCAACATAGCGAAATCGGCACTCACGGCAAGTGCTCGGCTAATGCGCGTTAACTGTTGGTAATACGCTTTTGTTGGGCCGCTCATCTGCGCTTTGACAAAGCGCGAACCCGTTAATGCAGCACCGAGCGCCCCAAAGGTATTTTTGGTCGCGTGGCTAATGTGCTTAAACAACAGCTTATCGAAATCTTTCGCGCCTTGCTCTGTATCAGGATTAGCCGCCGCTTCCATCTCTTTCAAAACATAAGGGTGACAGCGAGTGGCACCTTGGCCAAAGATCATCAAATTGCGAGTTAGGATATTGGCCCCTTCAACCGTAATTGCGACCGGGATACCAAGATAATGTGTTCCGAGGTAGTTCATTGGTCCATCTTGAATCGCTCGACCAGAGTGAATATCCATCGAATCATTTAAAATTGTGCGCGCAATTTCTGTCATATGGTATTTGGCAATTGCGGTCACTATACCCGGCTTTTCTTTCAAATCGAGCGAGGTTGTGGTTAAGGTTCGTGTCGCTTCAAGCAAATAAGTTAAGCCACCGATACGGCCCAGTGCTTCAGCTACCCCTTCAAATTTACCAATTGACATGCCAAATTGCTTGCGCACATAAGCGTATGCACCTGTCGTGCGCGAAGTTAAGTGACCAATCGCCGTACCAAGTGCGGGTAATGAAATACCACGCCCTGCCGACAAACATTCCACCAGCATGCGCCAGCCTTTACCCGCATAGTCAGCACCACCGATGAGCCAATCCATCGGGATGAAAACATCTTGACCACGCGTTGGGCCGTTCATAAACGCAAGGCCGAGTGGATCGTGTCGCTCGCCAATTTCCACGCCTTTGTGATTAGCAGGGATCAGCGCGCAGGTAATGCCGATATCGAGCTTATCACCTAGAAGTTTGTCAGGATCACTGAGTTTGAAAGCTAGGCCTAGCACAGTTGCAACCGGAGCCAGCGTGATATAACGCTTGTTCCAACTGAGTTTAATCCCAAGGACTTCTTTGCCCTCGTGCTTGCCGTAACACACCACGCCTTGATCAGGAATACCGCCAGCATCGGAGCCTGCTTCTGGCCCGGTCAGCGCAAAACAAGGGATATCAGTACCGTCAGCTAAGCGAGGAAGCCAGTAGTCTTTCTGTTGTTGTGTACCGTAGTGAGAGAGAAGCTCTCCCGGACCAAGCGAGTTTGGCACCATCACTGTAACAGCGGTACTGATACTGCGCGTCGCAATCCGTGACACTATGGTGGAGTTGGCGAGTGCTGAAAATTCACGACCACCGTAGGCCTTTGAAATAATCAAAGAGAAGAAACGCTCTTTACGCAGAAACGTCCACACTTCCGCTGGCAAGTCGCGATCTTCTTTCACGATTTTATGGTCATCTAACATAGACAGCAGCGTTTCCAATTCATTATCAATGAAAGATTGCTCTTCATCTGACAAGGTTGGTTTTGGGTAATGATGCAGCTTGGTAAAGTCTGGACGACCTGAAAACAGTTCACCATCCCACCAAACGCTGCCCGCTTCCATCGCCTCTTTTTCTGTCTCCGATAACGGAGGCAAAACTTGCTTAAACAGTTTAAAGGCGGGGTCGCTTATCCATTTTCTTCGTAGAGAGCTCATGATCAGATCCTTTTGTTCGCTTGGATTGTTACTTCTTATAATAGATTTAATTGGGTTAATCAGCCGCAACGCCGGCGGCTAAATAAGGAATAAGTAAGTCGACGACGGTTTTGGCATCCACTTGGTTGCCAAAATCACTTTCGGCAATCTCAGCCAATGCTTGGCTCGACGCCATGGTAAAAACACACGTGCCTAGCGTGAAGTGCAAACGCCAGAATAGAGTTTCAGGCGTCAGTTTTGGGTTCGCCTTCATCACTGACTGAGTAAACAGTGACAATACATCGTTGTAGCGTGTGGTGATAAACCAACGCAAATGACCTTGCACATCGGTATAGCCGCGACCAATCAACAACATAAAACGGCTGGTACCATTGGGCCTAACATCATTCAACGCACGTAATGGTGTACGCAATGACTCAAACACTTCCGACATTTGATATTCATCTTGGGAGTTTAACTCCTGCAGCGCTTGTTGAACGGCTGGCATAAATGCTTCTAAATAACGATTCAACACTGCACGCACTAACGTTTTCTTATCACCAAAATGGTAGTTAACCGAGGCTAGATTTACTCCAGCTTTGCTGGTGATAGCTCGTAACGATGTATCGTTGAAGCCATGTTCAGCAAACAATCCCTCTGCAACATCTAGGATTTTTTCTTTGGTACTACTTCTTGGTGCCATTTCAATCACTCGTATCAAACAGGTGTTTGAAATATACTATCGACACAATTGATTAACAAGCAATTAACATCACATTTTTACGAAATGATCGGAGCTGAAGAGTAAAATAGAAGTAAGCTAATGAAAGATAAATATTTTAAAAATAAATTGAAAAAAATGGCTTTAAGATGGAACTGATTGTGAAATGCTCAGTCTCAATAAGTGTAGTTAGCAGAGCATTAAGAATTTTACAGGCCGTCAAATTTTTCTTCTTACTGTAACTACCGATATGCTGCTTTTTCTTATTAACTCCTATGTTTATTTGTATCCGCCCAGCGCCTTTTGCTCTGGGCTTTTTTTTGCCGCATGAGAGGCAAAGCAGTAACTGACGAGCGATAAAATCGGCCAACACTGCAATTTTTACTCAGGTCAGTATATACTACGGCCCTTTTCTGCTCGAAAATCATCATGAAACTGTCTGACACCCCCATAACACAACATACTTTTGCCAATAACCGCTTCTATTTAAAACGTGATGATCAACTTCACAGCCATTTTTCAGGAAATAAAGCGCGTAAGTTTATGGCGTTATTGGATAGCGATCTCCCCGGCATCAGCACTTTAATCAGCTATGGTTCGGCGCAGTCGAATGCTCTCTATTCTCTGGCGGCTCTTGCGCGCATTAAAGGGTGGAAATTTGAGTTTTATGTAGACCACATTCCAACGTGGTTACAACAAAGGCCGATTGGCAACTATCGTGGCGCACTGGATTTAGGAGCGCACATCATCGAAGTTAGCCCCATCAATATAATGCCCCCCGAGCAGTATATTGATACGATCCGTCAGCCTGATGCTTCATGCTTAGTCGTACCAGAAGGCGGTCGCTCAAAGGTGGCCGAAACGGGCATTAAGCAGTTGGCTCTAGAAATTCTCAACTGGATGAGAATGGAGACAAAAACGCAATTCGTCGTTGCGTTGCCCTCCGGGACAGGAACCACTGCGATCTACCTGCAAAAATATCTAAAACCGCACGGCATTGAGGTTCTGACCTGTGCTTGTGTAGGGGGAAATGACTACCTCATCCAACAATTTGACGAGCTTGAAGAGCGCCAGTACCCTACGATTATATCTACAGAGAAAAAGCATCACTTTGGACGATTGTACGAAGCCGATTATCGGATGTGGCAAAATCTACTTGAGCAGACTCATGTGGAATTTGATCTGTTGTATGACCCTATGATGTGGCAATGTTTGTTACCTTGGATGGAAGCTCATCCAGAAAAAACGGTGATTTATATTCATCAAGGTGGGTTACTGGGCAATGAAAGTATGCTGCCCCGCTATCAGCGGCAATTTGATTAACTACCTCACTATAAATAGGAGATACACCATGCTGAAGTACTGTGTTTGGTTATTATTGATTGCTCCTAGCTTTGGCTACACGAAAGTAATCAATACCGCTTCGCTACCGGTTGTGGTGGCTACAGAAGGTAAAGCTTTGCAACGTGTTTGCTATTATAAGGACCAAGCTTATTCTATCGGTGCAGTGATCCAAGTCGGTGAGCTGTATATGATCTGCCAAGAGGCCAATGATTTTGAAACCAATGGCCCCTTAAGATGGGGGTTACTGACTCAACAAAAATAGTGAGAGGAAGGTTAGTTTAAGCCTCCCATTAGGGTGTATTTCACTTCCAAATATTCGTCTAGCCCCTGTTTTGCTCCCTCGCGGCCAAGACCTGACTCTTTGATGCCGCCAAACGGTGCGACTGTAGTTGATATCAAACCTTCGTTAATACCAACAATGCCGACTTCCAGAGCCTCACTCAAGCGCCAAGCCCGAGCCAGTGACTGTGTATAGCAGTATGCAGCTAATCCAGAATCCGTGTGGTTTGCACGTTCAATCACTTCCTCTTCGTGAGTGAAACGAAACAAAGGTGCAAGTGGGCCAAAGGTTTCTTCTTGAGCCACCAACATCTCTTCTGTCATCTCTGTTAATACGTGAGGCTCAAACAAACGGCTACCGGCTTGAGGCAGAGTGCCATATTGCACTAAAGCGCCTTGCGCGGTGGCATCCGCAATATGTAATTTGACTTTAGCCACCGCCGCATCATTGATTAAAGGCCCCATTGTTACGCCCGATTCCAACCCATTTCCCACAATCAGCTTGCTGACTTTATCAACCAATTTTTTAACAAATTTATCGTACACGCCCTCTTGCACATAGATTCGATTGGCACAGACACAAGTTTGACCAGCGTTACGAAACTTCGCCACCATCACACCCTCTACGGCGGCATTAATGTCGGCATCATCAAACACAATAAAAGGGGCATTACCACCCAGCTCGAGCGACAACTTTTTAATGTTGTGCGCGCACTGTGCCATTAATATTTTCCCCACTCCTGTTGAGCCAGTAAATGAGAGTTTGCGTACCACTTTGCTGCTGGTTAATTGCTGCCCGATTGCGATTGCCTCTCCGGTCACCACTTGCAATAAGCCAGCGGGAAGCCCAGCACGATGCGCCAATTCTGCCAAAGCAAGAGCAGTAAAAGGCGTATCTGGTGCTGGTTTGAGTACCACTGCGCACCCAGCCGCAATCGCTGGAGCACATTTACGAGTCACCATAGCCGCAGGGAAATTCCAAGGCGTGATCGCAGCAACCACACCAATAGGTTCTTTCGATACCAGTATTCTTGCATCCGCTTTATGACTCGGAACAAGCTCACCATAAGCTCGTTTTGCCTCTTCGGCATACCATTCGACAAAGCTGGCAGCATAGCTGATCTCGCCTTTCGCTTCCGCTAAAGGTTTGCCTTGCTCGTTGGTTAAAATCAGTGCCAGATCATCGCTGTGTTCAACAATCAATTCATACCAAGCTCTAAGCACTCTCGCTTTGTCCGCCGCTGGCTGTTTTTTCCACAGTTTCTGCGCAAGCTCTGCACCCTCAATCGCTTGTTGAACTTGCGCACTAACTAGCTGCGGAACCGTTCCAATCAGAGTGCCGTCATAAGGGTTGTAAACGGTTGAGGTGAGCGAGTTGGATGCACAAACCCATTGACCATTGAGATAACATTGTTGTTTAAAAAGTTGAGGATCACGAAGCTGCATGACGATGCTCCTAGCGATAAATAAGGGGGGAGAGAACAGGGTAAAAGGAAACTGAGTCAGGTTCAATTGATAAACGGTATTATTCAGGGATTGCGACTATCTACTCATGCATCAAGCTCGACACGGCCACTCCCTATACAGAAAAATGGTGTTAACTCACCACGTCTTCCACTGTAAAAACTCCCCTTAGGGGATCAATGTTTTGACAATAAGTGTTACCCACCACCTCTTTCGCTTGATACATCGCCTCATCAGCCAAGGCCATTAAATGGTGCATACTATTGGTTTGTAAGGGGAAATAGCTGATACCGACACTAACACCAACGGTTAGGCTTTGCCCTTCAAACTCAATGGGCAGCCCTAAGCATTTGATGATTTGTTTGACTTTCTCTGCGACAAAGTCGTACTCATCAATCAGATCGAGGCACACTACAAATTCATCGCCTCCAAGCCTTGCCGCAAAATCAGATTGGCGGATACTGGCCTCTAAGCGAATCGCGATTTGCTTTAAAATTTCATCTCCCGCGCAGTGGCCTTGAGTGTCGTTGATAGTTTTGAAATTGTCCAAATCAATGAAGAGCAGCGCTAACTTCACCTTAGTCCTGTTGGCTTTTACGATGGCGTTATCCAACAACTTTTCAAACGCTCGCCGATTAAGTAACCCCGTCAACGAATCATGTTCAGATAGAAACTGAAGCTGATCTTTTTGGATTTTTAACTCTGAGGTTTGTCGCTCAACCTCTAATTGCAATTCATCTTTTGTCACGGTTGTCGTTTTTAGTGAGACCTTCATATGGTTAAAAAAGTCAGCCAAAGCTACAAATTCAATATCCAGATTAACTGGTTCAATCTTGCTTTCAAGGTCACCATACGTCAAAGCTAGGATACCTTGTTTAATTGACGCAAACCCTCTTTTGAAACGTTTCAAAATCAACCACGCAATGCCACTCACTAAGATTGAAAAAAATAATATTTTCAGTGCACTCAACATCAAGGTCATTTGTTGACTCTCAATGCTTTTTGCTAAGACTGATTTTTGTAAGTAAAACAACTCTTCAGTCATATTTTGCACGAGCATATTGTAACGTGAATGTAGCAGCCCTTTTGCGCTGATTAGAGAGTTGCTTTTTGCTTCAGCATCTTGATGAGTAAGCTTTTTTTCTTGTTGCAGTAAGACGGCAAGGCTAGTATTCATGCGTTGTAAGTTTTCGATATGTTTGCCCATCATCTTATGATTAAGCAGTCTCTTGGAGAGGCTTTGCTGAGCAATATCAACCTGGTCCAAACTTGATACATCAGAATACTGCAGGAAAATCCAAAGTTGGCTACGCAACAAATCCACACTCAATTGGATCTGCATAATATCTTCTAGATCTTTTTTTGTTTGCTCTTGTTCTTTAAGTAAGCCCCACAGAGAAAAAGTGATCAAAAGGATTAGAAATGCCGTGGATGCGAACAATAATGTCAATTTACGTACAATCGAACTGATCATTTTATCGATACCTTAGTACGTAGCACTTCCTCGATCGGCTTGGAAGCAAGCACTGTCCGAAAATCCGGCTTGTCGCCCGTAACCATACCAGCCTCAATCGCCCATCTTGCTTGAAGCTGTAAGTTAGATAAAAGTGCATTACCTAACGACAAACGAAATACATAATCATTCCAAGACCACTCGAGTTGGGGTAACGGAATATTTAAGGCCTGTGCAATCACCTCTCTTGATTGTTCAGGATTGAGGTTAATCCATTCATTAGCCTCTTTTAATGCACGTAATATTGCCACTATCTCGTCATGCGCCTCTTCGACGGTTGCTTTCATCGAAAGTAAATTAAACGACAAATGATAAATACCAGATAGCCCAAGGTTCAATACATCGGATGGTGCAGAGGTTTCAGTTTTATAACCGTAAGGTTCCCAAACAGAAATAGCATCAACTTGTGAGGAGAATAATGAGTCATTTAGCGCTTCTGGTGGTAAATAGACTTTTTCAACAGCCATCTCTTTCAGGTCACTGGCAATCAACAATGAATCAAAGTAAAACTCACTGGCACTCGCCTTAACGATGCCTACTTTTTTACCTTCCAAGTCACTCAGGTTAACAATGCCTAATCGCTCTAACGTGAGCAGCTTTAAATCGTTATCTGACTCAACAAAACTGGTTAATAGTGCAAAATCATTACGCTGGAAAAGCTTAAACATAACCACCGACTCAGAGGCAGTCGCATAGTCTACATTCCCACTAAACAAAGCTTGAGAACAGGCCACACCTCCAGAACAGGGCACTAGTTCGACATTCACCCCTTGTTGTTCAAAAAAACCCAAACTGTCGGCAATAATAAAGGAGGAAGAGAGTGGCGTTTGCGAAACCGCTATTCTTACTGCTTTACGCTCTTCAACACGGCTAGCATCATAAAAATGACCAAGTTGCCTATTAAAAATAGCAATAGTGACTACCAATACAACAATAGCCACTGCAACTTTATGAAAGGTCTGAGCTTTGTGCTTTTTCGTAACCATAGCCAATAAGTGAAATTAGTTTTATATATGACAGTTTAGCTCTGAATTGGAATTATTTTTGAGTGAATGGCTATTTAATAACTTTTAGCAGGGGATGCATTGAGATTGTTTAGATTAAACAGTGAGTTAAGCTTGAGTTAACATGGTATTTTACGCACAAAAAAACCGTAGACGATTGTCTACGGTTTAGAATATGGCGGTGAGCAAGAGATTCGAACTCTCGATACGTTGCCGTATACACACTTTCCAGGCGTGCTCCTTAAGCCACTCGGACAACTCACCAAATTATATTGTGGTTAGCGCATTCGGCTAACGAGGCGCTAATTTAATGATTCTATAGGATTAGGTCAAGCCAAAATAATAAAAAAGCCCACCACTTTGGTTCGTTTGACTACTTATTGGCTTATTTGATGAAATTCAATACAAGCCTTTCTTCAGTGAGTGTCACGGTTAGGCACTACGATGATAGCCAGGGACACGGAACCAACGGCGGCACATATCTAAAAAATAGCCATAGAGAACGCCCATTCCACACGACACAATGGCATTGCTTGATACTGCGGTTATGATCTGCTCTGTAGATGCGCCTACAGCCCATAGAATGGCGGCATAGACCGGAGATTGAAATAGAACGTAAGCAACCAAATCCGAGACATTCTTCATTAAGCCAGTCTCAGACCATTGACGTCCCTGGCGCAGAATAAAGTCACGAAATACGCCATAAGGCCATGCTATTGCGATATTAACTGGGATAGACAGTGTACGTGATGCTAGCGACTGTTCGAAGGTCATTCCAGAGATGAAAATTTCAATGATCATGCCTGATATAAAACAAAAAACAACCATTGCAAATGTGTCCGCCGCAGCATGACGAATACAAAATGGGCCACGAGCTTTCATTACTTCCCTCTACACAATAGATATAACTATTAAATATGCCAATCAGCAATACAGATACCTAGAAAATAACAACAAGCTAGATAATGAGGGAATTAGAACACATATTTTGTAGATTTAGTGACCAATTTTAATTAACTTAGGTAAATTTATAACCAATTTTGAATCGGAAACTAGAATCTAACGCTATTCTTTAAATTCCTGTTACAACGCATTCTTACTAAATCTCAAAATGGTTATTTAATTACAAAAATCGGAAAGCAATACCGTTAGCAAATCGACTTGCTGCTGTGTAGGTAACTGGTGTTTTTCTAAGCTTGTTTGGGTATCGATTAACACTTGATGAATATGAGTATTTTCAATCTCCGGCAACTGTTGTATCAAACGTTGAATCATGGCTAATGCAAGTTCTATGTTTTGATCTTCCACGGCCATATAAAACGTCACCAATGATTCCTCTGCTGAGCCTATCTTTAGCGGCATAGAGGACTCTGGATGATATTGATACAGTTTTTCGACAAATTGGAAAAGAGCATCATCTAATTCATTGTCATCAATGGGTTTGGTGACAATATAATCAGCGCCGGCCGACAACATTCGCTCACGAGTTTCTTTGAAAACATCAGCAGTACAACCAAAAATGAGCACATTACGTTGCTCCCCAACTAAGATCCGAATCGCAGACACCGCTTCTACGCCATCCATTACGGGCATATGGTTATCCATCAATATCAGGTCATAATTCCCGCCAACAACCGCTTGAATTGCCAATTCACCATTCTCAACACAATCGCATGTAAACCCTTTATTCTTCATAAAGGTTTCGATGATGATAGAGTTGGTCCGGTTATCTTCCACAATGAGAGCTTTCAGTCCTTGGTAATTAAGCTTGCGACGTGGCTTGACTTCAATGGTCCCGGGCGTCGCTGTTTCTATCGCCAGCATAACGTGAAAACTGGTACCAATTCCTAACTCACTGGTTACCGTGACTGTCCCATCCATTAGCTCTACAATTTGTTTTACAATTGCTAAGCCCAACCCCGTTCCACCAAAACGCCTTGTCGTCGATGATTCAGCTTGTTCAAATGGGCGGAATATTTTTTCCTGAGCTTCTTTTGCTATACCTATCCCCGAATCCCGTATCCGAATAGAAAGATACCGTTTATCTTCCATCTGCTGCTCTTTTAGAGTCACTTCGACAAAGCCGTGAGAGGTAAACTTAACCGCATTATTCAGTAAATTAAACAGAATCTGTCTCAATCGTGCTTTATCTGAGTAATACCAGCGATCGTGAACAATATCGCTGTAAATTCTAAACTGCAGTCCTTTTTCATTGCATAAGGTATGGTAAACACTGTTAATACTACCAATCAGTGAATCCAAGGGGAAACGGGTGTTATCAAGTTCTAATCGCCCTTGTTCAATCTTGGAGAAATCGAGAATTTCGTTAAGCAGCACCATCATGTGCTCGCCAGACTCATACAGACTATTAAGGTGTTGCCTCTGTTCTGGGGAAAGCTCTGTTTTCAATAAGATTTGCGCGGTTCCTAAAACACCATTCATTGGAGTTCTGATTTCGTGTGACAGGGTTGCTAAGAAGGCACTTTTGGCTTGAGTGGAAGCTTGAGCTTTCACTTTTTCCGCTTCAAGATAAACGGTTTTTTGGTTAAATGAATCGATAAGCTGGCGTATCTCATCTTGGCTTCGATACGGCATATCAATAATACCGCCTTGTTTAGAATCACTCACTTTTTTGGCAATCATGGTAATCGGTTTGATCACATATTGATTGATCAAGTAATAACCGATCATAACGCACACTAAAAGGATTGGAATGATACTCCGTTCGACATTCATCACCAGATCAAACACTTCGTCATTCACTAACCGATGGGCATTAATAACATCAACTCGCCATTCAAAATCACCAAAACCGAAATGACTTACGTTAGCTTCTTCACGTATTATAAAATTATGTTCAGTGATCAGGGAGCCCCCCGAATCACTTAAGGATACGCCAAGGTTATAAAGCTCCGCTTGACTGGCAATAAATGTGGCTAACCCCGCCAATGACAGATCGACTGTTGCTACTCCAGCAAATTCACCGTTAACGTAATAGGGCGATGAAGCCGTGATCATCTGAACGTGCGTATAGGCATCAACATAGACTTCTGACCATACCACACTACCGACAGGCTTCTCTTTTACTGCGTTGTACCACTCTTCGTTATCGTAACCATGCGCTTCTTGATTGTTCCAAGAATGCAATTTGTCGACTTGACCGTCAGCGGCCCGATTATAAAACAGGCTACTGTATCGCTGAGATGCATTAATACTGTAGGGTTTCGGCCATAGCCCACCACTGACGACAACATCATCAAGTATAGTGAACAGCGAAGAGAGCATTCTGTCTTGCTCAGCTTGGTTGGTTGCAGCTTGCCCAAGGCTGACAATGCTTTGGAGCACACCAATAGAACGGTTGAGAGGTTCGCGAATTTGGGCTGATAACACTTCTGCACGAAGATCTAAATTCTGTTTTAATTCAGCTCGTAGTGGCGCTTCGACAATCCAATAAGTGACGGTACCTGTGATCGCAATAAAAAAGCAGAGATAAAAAGAAAGGGCGATAATGCTCTTCTTCTTCAATGAAATAGGTGCTCTCATAAATCCTTTCAATTTTTTCTTTTGTGCAAATTATAGTGAATAATCTTAGCGAGCAATATGTTGATTGTTGTAAAACCTCACTAAAGCCAACAAATTATCAGCAAAATTCGCACATTGTATCGCTTTAACGTTAAAATGGCTGCAAATACACTCGGCAACTGATGGGATCTGCTGTGAATTTACAAGAACTCCTTACCCAACCCGAACTAGAAGATAAATTGCTTAATGAGGCCAAAACTCAAGGTTTTGTCGCATCCATGGCGTCAGCGCCTAACTTGCTCCCGCCAGAGGAATGGCTCCCTTTTCTATGGGGGGGAGAAGAGATCGCGCCATTTAGCGAAGGCAAACAGCTAGAAACCTATTTCCAACTGATCGTTGAAATGTGGAATGACTATCGCCCTGCTTTGCTCGAAAATCAATGGAGCTGGCCTACTGGTTGCTCACTCGATGAACAAGAAATAGTGACTGAACACGTCCGTGATTTTTGTGAAGGTTTTCTTCAAGGTTGGCAACTTACGCGTGATGATTGGGAAACGTTAATGCCTGAAGATAGCCAAGACAATGCGCTACTTGGGGGCGTGCTCCTTTCGCTGAGTATGCTTTATGATCCTGAGACGTCCTTGGCAACACTTTCTCAACAAGGTATGCAAGGACTCGACCAGTTTGAAGAAATCTATCAGGCCATACCGGTGATGTTGTGTGGCTTAACGCAACGCGGCGCTCAGTTGGCACTAGAGCAATAACTTTGTTTTTGAATAGTTTTATTTTCGAATAACGTTAATTTCAAATCAATTTGCTTGCGATAAAAAAGGCTCTAAATAAGAGCCTTTTTTCATCCACTACCGCCGAAAGGAATTAGGCATTCCCTTTAACTTGCAAATTTAACTGTTCAGCAAAATCCAACATACGGTTTAATGGGATGAGTGATTTCACTCTCACAGCTTCATCGACGAAAATTTCGTGATCTTTACCGCCTTCCATAAGAGCTGACTCAATCGCTCGAAGACCATTCATCGCCATCCAAGGACAATGCGCGCAGCTTCGGCATGTTGCCCCTGCCCCTGCCGTCGGTGCTTCAATCAATTCTTTCTCAGGGACTAACTGCTGCATCTTAAAAAAGATGCCTTTATCGGTCGCCACAATCATTTTCTGTTGAGGTAAGGACTTTGCTGCCTTAATCAACTGGCTTGTAGAGCCTACAGCATCCGCAAGTTCTACCACACTGGCTGGTGATTCTGGATGCACAAGGATGGCTGCATCAGGATACAGTGCTTTCATCTTACGCAATGCATCGGCAGAGAACTCGTCGTGAACTACGCATTCACCTTGCCAGAGCAACATCTTTGCGCCCGTTTTTTTCTCGATGTATGAGCCTAAATGGCGATCTGGCCCCCAAATTATGGGTTTATCTTCCGCATCTAAGTGCTCAACAATATCAAGTGCAATGCTCGATGTAACCACCCAATCGGCACGAGCTTTGACCGCCGCCGATGTGTTTGCATACACAACAACGGTATAATCTGGGTGTGCATCACAAAATTCTGTGAATTTATCGGCAGGACACCCCAGATCCAAAGAGCATTCTGCTTTTAACGTTGGCATTAAAATGCGTTTTTCAGGGGTTAAGATTTTTGCTGATTCGCCCATAAATCGCACACCAGCGATGATCAATGTACTGGCAGGATGGCGATTACCAAACTTGGCCATCTCTAATGAATCACCAACAAAACCGCCGGTTTCTTCAGCGAGAGCTTGAATTTCAGGATCGGTATAGTAATGCGCAATTAATACAGCATCTTTTTCTTTTAAGAGTTGTTTGATACTTGCTGTATAGGCTTGTTTTTGCTCAACCGTCAGTGGAATGGGCTTTGGCGGAAATGGATAAATAGTTTCAATCGTATCTAATATGTGGCTCATTGCTCTTGCTCTACGCACTTCCAAGAATCCGAGCATTGTACACCGCACCTAACGAAGGATCAAAAGCGATTCATAAAATAATGCCGTCGAAAAAGAGGCCGCAAGGCCTCTTTTTATTAACTCAAATTGCTATCAATTCAAATTCTCTTTAGCAACCTTGGCAGACGCACTTGTAGGGTATTCATCCACAACTTGCTGATAATACTTATTTGCTTGCGCAGTATTATTATTGCGCTTGGCAATATCACCTAACTTAACCAGCGCATCAGCACGTTTATTGGAGTCACTGTAAGTGAGCACGGCGGCAAAACTTTGCGTCGCTTCTTTATCCTGCTTTTTCGCAAAATAGAGCTGCCCTAACCAGTAATGGGCATTAGACGCAAAATTAGAATCTGGATAATCTTTTTGAAACTGTTGAAACGCTGCAATAGCACCACTGTAATCCCTTTTCTTCAGGATCAAATCAACCGCATTCTGATAGGCAGTTTGTTCATCAACATTGCTGCTAAACGTTCCTGCAATATCAGTGTCCGTTGTCGGCTGTGACGAACTTTTGGTTGTATTCTTCATTTCGCCACGTACGCGATCTAACTCGATAAAGAGTTCACGCTGACGCTGCAACATTTGCTGCATATCGTAGCTATTACGCTCTAACTGGCCACGTAGTTCGCTGATTTCAAGTGCCATATCATCGAGCTGCTGCTGCATTTTGAGTTGAACGCTATTACGGTTTTCAAGCAGACGTTCAAGACGTTGTACATTAGATTCAGATGATGATTGTTGAGCACGAGATGTGCTTGCTGAAGAGCTATTGCTAAGATCGGATACTGGAGCTGGTGCAGCGAGTACTTGACCCGCTGCACTTGCCAGTAACGTAAGCGTTACAATTCGCTTTAAGTTACTGAACATGAGGCGATTCCTCGATTAGTATACGAGAACCGCGCGGCGGTTCTTCGCATACACTTCTTCAGATTGACCAAGAAGAAGTGGCTTCTCTTCGCCATAGCTAACGATCGAGATTTGGTCAGCTTGTACACCTAGCGCTTGTAGATATTTCGCTACAGCTTGTGCACGACGCTCACCTAGCGCGATGTTATATTCAGGCGTACCACGTTCGTCAGCATGGCCTTCGATGGTAACTTTCATTGCTGAATTTTTGCTTAGGTAAGCTGCGTGTGCAGCAAGCATATCTTCGTAATCACCAGCAATTGTCGCGTTATCAAATGCGAAATAAATGGTTTGAGTTTCACGAAGAGCTTGTTCCTTTAGCTCTTGTTCAGAGAGTTGGCCATTCGCATCAATTGGAGAAACTACAGTTGTATCAACGCTGTTTGCTGAACCTGAAGTAGACTGGTTAGTTTGAGTACCAGAAGCGTTTGTCGCTTCATCGCTTGAACTACATGCAGTTACTGCAAGTACTGGTAGCGCAATCAGTAGCCCTTTAAGAACTTTATTAAGTTGCATTTTTTTTCCTTACTTTTTGATACTTACTTGCTATAAAAACGGAGACCACGCAGGAGCCCTAACGCGACCATTTGTTGCCGGTAATCTAGCTTTGAAACGCCCATCTATAGACACCATCGAAAGTACATTCGCTTTGTTATAAATAGAACTGTATATGACCATACCACCATTGGGTGCAATACTTGGAGACTCATCGAGCAAAGTCTTTGTTAGAATTTGCACTGAACCAGTTTCCAAATCTTGTTTCGCCAGATTAAAACCCGAATTACTTCGGTTTACCATGACAAGGAATCGACCATCAGGCGTTATTTGTCCACCTAAATTCTGGCTGCCTTGCCATGTCAGACGATTGGTAGAACCGTCTGATAAATTTACTTGATATATCTGTGGTTTACCACCCCGATCCGAAGTAAATATTAGCGATTTACCATCAGGATGCCAGAACGGTTCTGTATTATTTGATCTGCCACTCGTTATTTGTTTCAGCTTCTTGGTTGCCAAGTCCAGAGTATAAACCTGTAAGCTGCCCGTTTTAGACAACACCAAAGCGAGGGTTTTCCCATCTGGCGAGAACCTCGGTGCCCCATTATGGCGTGGGTACGAGGTCACTTTCTCTCTTTCACCAGTATAAATATTCATGATGAATATTTCCGCTTGGCCGTTTTGGAAGCTCACATACGCCAGTTGCTTACCATCAGGTGACCAAGTCGGTGACATCAAAGGCTGTTTTGAACGAAGTACTAAACGTTCATTGTAACCGTCATAGTCAGCAACCCTTAGCTGGTAAGGATATTGTTCATCGTCGTTGACCACCACGTAGGCAATACGAGTGAGAAACGCACCCTTATCACCCGTGAGTTCTTGATAGACCAAATCTGAAATTCGATGCGCATACTCACGCATTCGGTTTGCTGGTACGGTGGCAACTTTATTGAATAAAACATGATCTTTAGAAAGCACCAACTGTCCATCGTTACTTAATGCTTTGCTTTGGCCTTGTGTCAGTTGACCACGCACTACATCTACCAGTTGGTAGTTGATGACATAGTTACCTTCTGCATTTTGCGTAATGCTACCTGTGAGCAAAGCATCAACACCAATACTGGTCCAAGCATCAAACTTCACATCGGTTTCATTGTAAGGCGTTTGTGGCATTTTGCTGGTCGCAATCGGGCTGAATTTACCACTACGTTGCAAATCTGACGCGATCACCGCAGAGACATCCTGCGGTAATTTTGTTTTGCCTTCCCACTTAAACGGTACGATAGCAATCGGCCTTGCTGAATTAATGCCGTCGGTGATCACAAGCTCCAATGCGGCGTTGGCGAGCTGTACACTACTTGCGATGACAAGTAGGCATCCTAACATCAATCGCTTTAACACAAGCTTTTCCTTTTAATTTGGTTCTACAGTTAAATTAATGTCTTTCAATTGATTGACTACATCAAGATCATCTTTGGGCAGCGGAAACGTCCCCACCTGCGCCACAGCACGTTTTGTCGCCGCGCATAACCTTGAGTCACCATCAATAATGCTTAGATTACCGACTATTGCTCCAGTTCCCGTTGGAATGAGCCGTAGGTTCACTTTGCACTGTTTACTTTTAAAACTGTCTTCAATCAGCAAATTTTGTTGAATGAGCTGCACATAAATTTCTCCATATCGCTGAGCTTCACTCATTACAAATTGAGAACGAGCTGAACTATTTTGCTCTGCTTCTGTTTCTAACCCAGAAAAAATGTTATTCAGCGCCGCTTCTTGTTCTTTGCGTTCACGCTCCAATCTCTCTAGACGTGCTTTCTCTTTTTTTGCATTTTCGGCCGCTTTCTTCGCCTCTTGTTCTTTGGCTATTCGCTCTTTCTCGGCTCGCTCTGCTGCTTCTCGCTCTTTACGAGCTTTCTCTTTAGCTTGTTCTGCCTCTTTTTCACGGGCAATGCGTTCTTTTTCCGCTTTCGCAATTTCAGCCTCTTTAGCGATGCGCTCCTGTTCTGCTTTTTTTACCGCTTCTTCTTTTATCTTACGTTCCGTTTCCGCTTTTACCGCTCGCTCTCTTTCTTTACGAGCTCGTTCTTCTGCCACTTTACGCTCTTGTTCTTTTTCGGCACGTTGCTTTTCAGCTTCTCTGACCGCTTTCGCTTCCTGAGCTTGTTGTTCTTTTAGTTGGCGAATATTCTCTTCTTCCGCCTTGCGGTTTTTTTCCAACTGCTCACTTTCGCGGCGTAACTTATCCAGCCGATCCTGCTCTTTTTTGGCAGCAGCTTCACGCTGGTTACGAATTTGCTGGGCTTGTTTTTGTACCAGTTGTGGATCAATCACCACAGCTTGAACCATCTGCCCTGCAGGCTCGGGCTTAATTAGGTTAAAATCCGAACCCCATAACAAAGCAATGATCAACACTATATGCAAAATAGCCGAGATAATGATGGGCTTTTTGTAATCGCTTTTTTTGGATTTATGATCTTTCATGAACAGTACAAACTATCCTTTAATTTCGGTTAGCAGACCTACTTTTGAAATGCCCGCACGATTCAATTCATCCAGAACCAGTATCACTTCTGCATAAGGCGTTGCAGCATCACCGCCAACCGCAACCGGTGAATCCGGTTTCAACGACAATTCAGCTTTGACTCTAATGATGACATCTTGCAGCGAAAGACCCCGCTCGACTTCCTCATTATTTACGCTCAACCCGAGACGACCTTCTTTATCTATTTCCACGATGATAAAACTACTATCACTGTCGCCTTTCAGATCAGCCGCTGACTTTGAAGTGGTGGTTTTAGGAAGCTCGACATCAACGCCTTGAGTGACAAACGGCGATGTCACCATAAAAATAATCAGCAACACGAGCATAACGTCGATATAAGGGACAACGTTAATCTCAGCTGTCAACTTGCGTTTTTTACGCTGGTAACCCACCATCGTCTATTCCCTACCAGCCATCGCTTGGCGGTGAAGAATGCTATGAAATTCTTCAGAAAAGGTGGCGTAATTATGCTCTAATTTGCTGACTTTATTGCTCAACCTGTTGTAAGCCATCACCGCAGGAATAGCCGCAAATAAACCCATGGCGGTCGCAATCAGCGCCTCTGCAATACCAGGAGCCACCATTGCTAACGTCGCTTGCTTCACCGCACCTAACGCAATAAATGAGTGCATGATTCCCCATACCGTACCAAATAATCCAATGTATGGGCTGATAGAACCCACGGTCGCTAGAAATGGCAGACTGGTCTCTAACTCGTCCACTTCCCTTGCGACAGCAACTCGCATCGCACGTCCCGTCCCTTCCATAATGAAATCGGGTGAAGTGGCGTTAGTCTTGCGTAAACGTGCAAATTCGGTAAAGCCAGAATAAAAAATCTCTTCTGTACCCAAAAGTTCATCTTTACGCTTTTTAACATCTTGATAAATAACGGATAAGTCAGTACCAGACCAAAATTTGTCTTCGAAAGCATCAGCGTTCTTTTCTGCTTGGGAAAGGACTTTACTACGTTTGATGATCATCGCCCACGAAACGATAGACATCCCCAAAAGGATTAGCATCACCATCTTGACCAATAAGCTGGCTTGCAAAAACAGATCGAGAATTGAGATATCAGCAGTCACTATGGGTTAACTCCAAAATTATTGATTGAGGCATCGCTTTTGGCCTCATGTTCTGATTGTCGATGCATGCTACCTTAACTATTGCTTTACACAATACTTTACCTTCAGGATTGACGAGCTCTTGACAGAAGATCAGTGAGGCTTTTTTCAATGCCGAAATCACAGTATTTATCGTCAGCATATCGTCTAAACGTGCAGCTTGTAGAAAATCGATGTCAACGTGCCTGACCACAAAACCAATGTTCTGCTGCAAAAGCGTCTGCTGAGACACTCCAACTGCGCGTAACATTTCAGTTCGGGCTCGTTCAAAGAATTTAAGATAGTTTGAGTGATAGACGACACCACCAGCATCCGTATCTTCATAGTAAATCGTTACAGGCCAATGAAAGGCTGAGGCTGTATTTTGCACAAAGGTTCCAACACATATACAGATTTAGGCGGATACTATAACGCAACTCATTGACGTTAGTACAAGCATTGAGTGGACTTTTACAAAACTTGAAACAAAAAATTAGTGCTGTCTCAAAGAGGCAGCACTAATGTGGGTCGTTAATCAACCTTCGACAGGTTATTCATACACAGTAAATATCAAACTAGTCGAATAATCGTTAGGTAAATTAAGATCGATAATGAAATGTAGGGGCTAAACAATAATTGCCAAAACCATTTGCGTGGTCTAAAGCCAACACCAAAAACCATACTTGCACACAGCGCCCATATCATGAGTGGTGAAATAACCGCGTTAAAACCACCAATGCTCTGAGAATACAGCTCGGGATCCCACATAATCATGGCGATATGATAAAAACCAAGCAAGAGCGATAAGACTCTGAGCAGAGTCTTATCAACCAGTTTATGGTACTCAGTGACTTGCATTGCAAGTTTACTCACTGTCTTTGTCCATCATTTCAGAATGCTCTAACCAAAGAGCGTTGATGATGCCAAATGCACAAGCTAAAAGCACGCCTAGAATCCATGCGAAATACCACATATCTATGCTCCTTAGTAAAGTGAGTTTTTGTTTTCTTCAATAAACTTGCTATCAAGACGACCAAACATCTTGTAGTAAGTCCAAGTGGTGTAACCAAGAATGATAGGTACCATTACAAAAGCGACCACTGTCATTAAGTTCAACGTCAATTCACTCGATGTTGAGTCCCACATGGTCAAGCTGTTACTTGGTACTAAGCTTGAAGGCATGATAAATGGGAACATCGCAAAACCAGCGGTGAAAATCACACCCGCATTGGCTAAGCTAGAAGCCAAGAATGCGAGACCACCTTTTTCAAAACGCGACGCCAACACAGCAAGTAGTGGCATGGCAACACCCAAAGCTGGTGCGATCCATAGTAATGGGTAAGCGTTGAAATTAGCCATCCACGCCCCCGCCTCACGTATCACTTCTTTATTGAGTGGGTTTGATGCGGCATGTGTATCAATGACGCTGGTAATCACGTAACCATCGATGTTTTGGATCCAAAACCCTGCAGCGACGAAAGTAACAGCAACCAACAAGCCCATTAGTTGAGCGACGCCACGAGCGCGTGCATGCAGCTCATCGGTGGTTTTCATCTGTAGCCAAGCGGCGCCTTGTAAAATAATCATAAACAAGCTGACTAAGCCGCAAAGCAGAGCAAATGGGTTCAACAGACCAAAAAATGAACCGTGATACGTTGGCATCATGAAATCACTGAGTTGGAATGGCACGCCTTGTAGTAAGTTGCCAAAGGCAACACCAAAGATGACTGGTGGTACAAAGCCACTAATTGAAATACAGATATCCCAAGTATTACGCCACTTTGGATCTTCAATTTTTGAACGGTAATCCAAACCAATCGGACGAAGCCATAATGCAGCCAATGTAACAATCATAGCCAAATAAAATCCGGAAAATGATGTCGCATAGACTAACGGCCAAGCCGCAAACAGTGCACCACCTGCCGTGATAAGCCAAACTTGGTTACCATCCCAGTGTGGAGCAATAGAGTTGATCATGACACGACGCTCACTGTCATTCTTACCAATGACGGGAACAAGAGCACCAACGCCCATGTCAAAACCATCTGTGATTGCAAAACCAACCAGCAGTACGCCGATCAGCACCCACCAAATTAGTCGCAAGATTTCGTAATCAAACATTATTCTATCTCCCTGCCTTATGCTTCGACTTGACGGCTAACTTTGTCTTCAACAGAGTTTGCGTTTTGCTCAAAGTGATAACGACCAGTTTTCAGGCTGCTAGGCCCTTTACGAGCAAATTTAACCATCAGGTAAACTTCAGCAATCAAGAACACAGTGTACAGTGCAAGAATCGCAAACAATGAGGTCCATAATTCGCCCAGAGTTAGCGCAGAAGCGGCAACATTGGTTGGCAATATTTCACCAACAGCCCATGGTTGACGGCCATATTCAGCAACAAACCAACCTGCTTCAATTGCAATCCACGGTAGAGGAATACTGAACAAGGCGGCTTTAAGTACCCATTGTTTTTGCTCAATTTTCTGACGACAAGTTTGAATAAATGCTGCACCAAAGACAAATAGCATCACAAAACCAACACCGACCATCAGACGGAATGACCAAAATAGTGGCCATACGGTTGGAATTGAATCATCGGCGGCGGCTTGAATTTGCTCTTCCGTTGCATCGCTCACTTTATCGGTATAACGTTTTAGCAATAAGCCGTAGCCCAAATCGCCTTTCACTTCTTCAAAAGCGGCAATGTTTGCTGGCGATTTTTCGCCTGCACGTAATTTCTCTAACAGTTCATAGGCATACATACCGTTACGAATTCGGTCAACGTGTTGATCGCGTAGATCGCGTAACCCTGTGACTTCGGTATCCAGTGAACGTGTAGCGATAATACCCATCACGTACGGAATTTTTACTGCATAATCGGTGTGCATGGCGTCTTGGTTAGGCAAACCAAACAGTGTAAATGCAGCCGGTGCAGGTTCCGTGTGCCACTCGGCTTCAATCGCAGCCAGCTTCACCTTTTGAACTTCACCCACTTCATATCCTGATTCATCACCAAGCACAATCACGGACAAAATAGCGGCCATGCCGAATGATGCAGCGATAGCGAATGAGCGGCGTGCAAACGCAACGTCTCGACCTTTCAGCAAGTAATATGAACTAATACCAAGAATGAACATCGCGCCAGTGGTGTAACCAGAAGCTACGGTATGCACAAATTTCACTTGAGCGACAGGGTTGAAAACGACTTCAGCAAAGCTGACCATTTCCATACGCATAGTTTCAAAATTGAATTCTGCGCCAACTGGGTTTTGCATCCAACCATTCGCAATCAAGATCCAAAGTGCCGAGAAATTGGACCCCAGAGCAACCAACCAAGTCACGCCCAAGTGCTGGCGTTTTGATAGTCTATCCCACCCAAAGAAGAACAAACCGACAAAGGTTGATTCTAAAAAGAAGGCTACAAGTGCTTCAATCGCAAGAGGGGCGCCAAAAATGTCACCTACATAGTGGGAATAGTATGACCAGTTTGTACCGAACTGGAACTCCATAGTGAGGCCAGTGGCCACCCCAAGGGCAAAGTTAATACCAAAAAGCTTACCCCAGAACTTTGTCATGTCCTTATAGATTTGCTTATCAGTCATTACATACAAAGATTCCATGATGGCTAAAAGAAAAGCCATACCTAGAGTCAATGGAACGAACAGGAAGTGATACATCGCTGTCAGTGCAAACTGCAACCGCGATAGATCAACGACGTCAATCATGGTAACTCCTTTGTGCCGGCTGAATGACACTTTTGACATGCTAAACGGGTTAAAATTCCTCAAAATCCATCAGTGATATAACCTCATCAAATGTTGAAAAATATCAGAATTTTGTTGCAAGCATGTACCGTTATGGTTAGTTAATTGTTAAGCATCAGCTAATATAGCTGGGACTAATACTACTTCTAAATGCAGGTTGTTTCAAAAGATTTATGGGAGAAAAACGCCTTGATTTACATCAATTTTCACGCGGCAAATCTGAACAAAAAAAGAACAAAATGATCCACATCAAAGGAAGAATGAAATTGTTGTGAGTATTTAGTGAAAGGGATAGAAATTAATACAACGAATCACACAGAGAGTTAACAATACACCTCACATCATTAACTCTTTAGTGATAAGGAAATTATCATAAATAAGATGTAGTTCACACTTTGTGCTTACCACCTAAAAATGACGATGAGGTGTAAACTTATTTTTCAATTCCGAAGTGAAGATAGGCGCGATCGGTCGCCATTCGTCCTCTTGGTGTCCGTTGTAAATAACCTTGTTGGATAAGAAAGGGTTCTAACACATCTTCAATGGTATCTTTTTCTTCGCCGATTGCAGCGGCTAGGTTATCGAGACCAACAGGTCCACCGCCAAATTTGTCCATAATCGCTAGTAATAGCTTTCTATCCATATAGTCGAAACCTTGGCTATCAACATCCAACATGTTTAGCGCTTTATCTGCAGTCTCTATACATATGTGCCCGTTGCCTTTCACTTCAGCGTAATCTCGAACTCGGCGCAATAAACGGTTGGCAATCCGAGGCGTTCCCCTTGCTCTCCTTGCCACTTCAAGTGCACCATCCGCTTCCATCGACAATCCTAAACAGTCCGCGCTTCTTTGCACTATGTACTGTAGATCATCAATTTTGTAATACTCAAGGCGCTGTACAATACCAAAGCGATCACGCAAGGGTGAGGTTAACGAGCCAGCGCGAGTTGTTGCCCCAATCAGCGTAAAAGGGGGTAAATCGATTTTAATGGACCGAGCGGCTGGACCTTCGCCAATCATTATATCGAGCTGGTAATCTTCCATTGCGGGATAAAGAATTTCTTCAACCACCGGACTTAATCGATGAATTTCATCAATAAAAAGAACGTCGTTCTCTTCAAGGTTAGTCAGTAATGCCGCCAAATCGCCTGCTTTTTCCAATACCGGACCAGAAGTTGTGCGGATATTCACTTCCATCTCATTGGCAACGATATTGGCTAATGTTGTTTTTCCAAGCCCTGGAGGGCCAAAAATCAGGAGATGGTCGAGTGGTTCGCTGCGCATTTGTGCCGCTTTAATGAAGATTTCCATTTGATTGCGTACATGATCTTGGCCACGATAATCCGCTAATTTTTTGGGACGAATCGCGCGATCAATAATATCTTCATCTTTAAAAATAGGGCTATCAGGAGCAATTAAGCGATCAGCTTCAATCATACCATTGCTCTCAAGGCTTCTTTAATCAGCGCTTCACTGGTCATGTCAGCTTTCATTACTTGTGCCACTACTTTAGAAGCTTGTTGAGGCTTATAACCCAAAGAAAGTAACGCACTGATAGCTTCTTCTTCCGCATTGCTCGTGAGCGCTTCCAAGGAATTGTTATCGACTGGTGCAGCGTCAGTAGCGGGAGTGAAGAGGTCACCGGCTCCCCAACCTTTCAGCCTATCTTTCATCTCAACAACCAAACGTTCAGCGGTTTTTTTACCCACGCCAGGAAGCTTAACTAATGTGGAGATATCTTCACGCTCAACGCATGAAACAAATTGACCGGCCGTCATGCCGGACAAAATACCCAAGCCTAATTTTGGCCCTACGCCATTCGCTTTAATCACTTCACGAAATAAAGCTCGCTCTTTTACCGTGTTGAAACCATATAAAAGCTGCGCATCTTCTCGGACCACAAAATGGGTATAAATGACCGCTTCTTCGCCCAATTTAGGGAGTTCATAGAAGCAACTCATTGGCATTTGAACTTCATAACCAATGCCAGCGACTTCAATCAATAGCTCTGGAGGTTGCTTTTCAATCAGAATGCCGCGAAGACGTCCAATCACAGGAAATTCCTTAGAGAAATGAGGTTATTTGACTCGGATGATAATAAATAACTGGATGTATAGCCAGTAGAAAAATACCACCCCGCTCGAGATCGGTTTTTCAGCGATATCGGCCTTTTTTAGCACTGCTTGCCCGCCCAGCTAACGCAATCAAGGTTTTATTGGTATTCGCATGACAAATTGCCACACCCAAAGCATCAGCGGCATCCGCTTGTGGCTTAGCCGATAATTTGAGCATTTGCTGGACCATATGTTGCACCTGCGCTTTATCAGCACTACCCGTACCAACTACAGATTGTTTAACCAGTCGAGCGGCATATTCATAGACTGGAAGATCCGCATTCACCGCCGCCACAATAGCACTGCCCCTTGCTTGCCCGAGTTTGAGTGCTGAGTCCGCATTCTTTGCCATAAATACTTGCTCGATGGCAAAAACATCAGGCTGAAACTGTGTGATGATTTCCGTCACGCCAGCGTAAATTTGCTTGAGCCGCCCAGGTAACTCTTTTTCGGAGGTACGAATACATCCACTACCAAGATAGTACAAATATCGTCCATGCTGCCTGATCACACCATAACCTGTGATTCGCGAGCCGGGATCTATACCTAAAATAATTGACATGAAAACCTTAATCGTGGACGAAAAACAAAATGGGCTTAACCAATAAAGTTCAAGCCCATCATCGACAAGTTAACTGCCTGATTATTTACGACGCCAAGTAGTCCCACTTGGGCCATCTTCTAAAATGATGCCGAGTTCGTTCAACTTATCGCGTGCCACGTCAGCATTAGCCCAATCTTTTGCTGCACGTGAGTCATTACGCAGTTTGATCAAAGCTTCAATCTCAGCCACTTGTTCGTCGCCATTAGTGTCCCCTTTAAGAAACGCTTCTGGATCTTGATGCAAAATGCCAATCACATCGGCAAGCTCACGCATAAGTGCGCCAAGAGCGCTGGCTTGCTGAAGATTTTCTGTCTTCAACTTGTTGATATCACGTGCCATATCAAACAATACGGAATAAGCCTCTGGCGTATTAAAGTCATCATTCATCGCTATCGTAAAGCGACTGACATACTCTTCACCGCCCGCAACTGCTACGGTTAAATCCAACCCTCTCAACGCTGTGTATAGACGCTCTAGCGAGGCTCGCGCTTGTTTTAGGTTATCTTCGCTGTAATTTAATTGGCTACGATAATGGCCCGACATCAAGAAATAGCGCACCGTTTCCGCATCATAGTGAGCAAGTACATCGCGGATTGTGAAAAAATTCCCTAATGATTTAGACATTTTTTCTCTATCCACCATCACCATGCCACTGTGCATCCATGTGTTCACATAGGGAGTGTCATGTGCGCAGCATGACTGAGCAATTTCATTTTCATGGTGAGGAAACTGCAAATCAGAGCCTCCACCATGAATATCAAAGTGGTTACCCAAAATCGCTGAATTCATCGCCGAACATTCGATGTGCCAGCCTGGGCGTCCTTCTCCCCATGGGGATTCCCAAGTGGGCTCTCCCGGCTTCGACATTTTCCACAACACAAAATCAAGTGGGCTACGCTTAGCAAGATCAACATCAACACGAGCGCCCGCTTGAAGCTGATCGAGATCTTGTTTGGATAACTTGCCGTATTCGTCAAATTTGCTGACTTCAAACATCACATCACCATTAGAAGCAACGTAAGCAAAACCGCGTTCAATCAGTCGTTGCACCAAGCCTATGATTTCTTGGATATAAGCGGTTGCACGAGGCTCGACATCTGGACGTTTCATATTCAATGCATCGAAATCTGCATGCATGTCTGCTATTAAGCGCTCGGTTAGCGAATCGCAAGATTCACCATTTTCGGCAGCACGTTTAATGATTTTGTCATCAATATCAGTGATGTTACGCACAAATGTAAGGTCATAGCCTAAGTAGCGCAAGTAGCGAGAAATCACATCAAAAGAAACGAAGGTGCGACCATGGCCAATATGACAGAGATCATAAATGGTGACTCCACAGACATACATACCCACTTTGTTGGCATGAATTGGTTTGAATTCTTCTTTTTGTCTAGTGATTGAGTTATATATTTTCAGCATGATCTCTATCTAATAACTGTTTGAACTAAAATGGCTTCACAGTATAACAACTCTAGCCTAGCTTGGTCATCCTTATTCTCTCGCAATAATACGGCCCCTAAAGACATTTGTTGATTTGAATGTGTCCAAAGTTCAGTTAAAATCCGGGCCTCAACGAAAAATAGATAAAGGTAACTATCATGATCATCCTTCACACGAATTTTGGTGATATTAAAATTCAACTTAATGAAGAAAAAGCACCAGAAACAAGCGCAAACTTTCTACAGTACTGCCGTGACGGTTTTTACGATAACACTCTGTTCCACCGCGTTATCGATGGATTCATGATTCAAGGCGGCGGCATGACCTCTGGCCTAAAAGAAAAAACAACTCGCGCAACGATTAAAAACGAAGCCAACAATGGACTAAGCAATAAGATCGGTACTCTTGCCATGGCGCGCACTATGGATCCACACTCTGCAAGTTCTCAGTTTTTCATCAACGTGAACAACAACACATTCCTAGATTTTCGTTCAGAAAGCCGAGATGGCTGGGGCTACTGCGTGTTCGCTGAAGTGATCGAAGGTATGGATATTGTGAACAAAATAAAAGCCGTGAGCACAGGATCTATGGGCATGCATCAAGATGTTCCACTAGAAGAAGTGTTCATTTCTGGCACAACCATCGAAGAGTAACGGTAAAAGGAGCGCTATGCGCTCCTTATTTTTATTATGCATACACTATTTATTTCTGATTTACACCTAAGCCCTTCTCGACCAGATATCACCGAGTGTTTTATCCGTTTCATGCGCGAAGAAGCCATTCATGCCGATGCACTGTACGTGCTTGGCGATCTTTTCGAATTTTGGATAGGTGACGATGATAATTCACCTTTCGCCAACCAAATAAAATCGGAATTTAAACAACTGACTCGCGAAGGGGTTGCTTGCTATTTTACTCAAGGAAACCGCGACTTCTTGCTTGGCAAACGATTTGCGAAAGAAACCGGAATCACTCTTCTCCAAGAAGAACAAGTAATTGACCTTTACGGAAAAAAAGCCGTGGTGTTGCATGGCGACACACTCTGTATTGACGATATAAAGTATCAAGCCTATCGAAAGAAGGTTCACCAGCCTTGGCTACAATGGGTATTTAATCGGCTGCCATTTTTTGTAAAGGTTCGTATTGTGGGTAAAGTACAGTCGGGCATCCATAATGATAAGCAAATGAAATCTATGGATATTATGGATGTTACACAAAGTGAAGTGGATAGAGTTCTGACCCAGTATGGGGTCGATTTAATGATTCATGGCCATACTCATCGACCAGAGATTCATCACAGAAATCAACTTCATGGCACCGCAACGCGAATTGTTTTGGGTGACTGGTACACCCAAGGTTCAGTCTTAGTCTATGCTAATGATGGTTACGAACTGCAAACTCGACCTTTTAGTTCTAAAAACTGACGCCAAGTCGCACTCTGGTACTAATTGGTTTAAGTGGTCGAATCAAAAGTTAAGCTATAATAAGTATAATCAATAATATCAATAATTAGATAAGAGTCTTGCCTTGAAATACTCCTATATCGCCAGACAACCCATACTCGATCGTGACCGAAAAACTATCGGCTACGAGCTGCTATTTCGAGACGGTCCTAAGAACACCTTTCCAGATATAGACCCAGACTTAGCAACGAGCCGGTTACTCTCTGATCATTTTTTATCCACTCATTACAATACGCTGGGTAAGCATTTAGGGTTTGTCAATTTTCCTTATCAAAGCCTGATTAACCTCGTGCCTACGCTTTTTCCTGCGCAAAACTTGGTCGTTGAGGTATTGGAAGATTGCGAACCAACTTTAGAGTTATTAGAAGCAATTAAAAAGATGGCGAAGCTTGGTTACCGAATTGCGCTTGATGACTTTGTACCCAGTTCAGGCTGGCTCGTCTTCTTCCCCTATGTGTCAATTATCAAATTTGACATCCGTATCGTTCCCCTTGAAAAAGCCGCTCGCTTTATTCAAAAACTTGGTGCGACGAAAATTGAGTTCCTTGCTGAGAAAGTAGAAACCTATGAAGAGTTTAAGCAAGCTAAAAAGGCGGGCTTTACCTATTTTCAAGGCTACTTTTTTAGCAAACCAGAGATGTTACAGCGCAAAGCGTTAGAGCCTGCATTTCTTACTGTGGTGCAACTGTTCAAAGAAATAGCCAAATCTAACCTCGATTACAAAGCCATTGAGGAGCTTGTCGCCACCGACCTGACCCTGTCTTATAAACTGTTAACCTTTGTTAACTCATCCGCGACAGTCAGTTCAAAGATCCATTCATTTAAACAAGCGCTGATCTATCTCGGTGAACAACGATTGAGAAAGTTTATCTCCTTGGTTGCGATTGCTTCGACGCAAGAATCTAAACCGGATTATTTGTATGGCTTATCCATTCAAAGGGCAAGATATTGCGAGCTGATCGGTGTGAAAGCAAAAATGAACGTTGAACCCGGTTCGGCCTTCCTGACAGGAATGTTTTCGCTACTCGATAGCCTACTTGATCAACCTTTAGAAAGTATCATGGAAGAGATGCCTATCGACGAATACGTTAAACTTGCACTAATAGAAGGGAAAGGAGAGTTAGGTCTGGTACTTGAATTAACTCGAGCTTATGAACAGGCTGACTGGCAAAAGGTTGAGAAAATTGCTCATGCATTAAGTATCGAAGAGCCCGTGGTGAAAGAGTGTTACAACGAAGCTGTGAAATGGACAGCCGATTTACTGGGTGTCCACTCCTGAGTAGACATCGAGTTTAGATCTCCTTAAACTTCCCCGTCTTATCTGCATGGGCAATTTGAGAGGATTTATGAACCAATGCTATTGTGGTAGCCATTTAGATTACCAACACTGTTGTGAACCAATCCACAGTGATTCAGCTTTAGCCATCTATCCAGAACAACTGATGAGAGCCCGCTATAGTGCCCATGTTCTAGGCTTGGTTGATTTTGTCATCAATACCTATCATCAGAGTTGCAATGCACCACAGCAACGCGACGCGATTGAAGAATCAATCAACAGTCAATGGTGTGGGCTAGACGTCATCTCCGCAAGTATCCGCAACAACGAAAATGAAGGCTTCGTTCATTTCAAAGCCTATTACACACAGAATCAACAGCAATTTTGTCTGCAAGAACGTTCACGATTTATACGAGAAAATGGTATCTGGTTCTACATTGACGGTGAATTTCCACAGGAGAACACACCAACGAAGCTAGGACGAAATGACCCATGTCATTGCGGTAGCGGCAAGAAATTTAAGAAGTGTTGTGGGTCATGATATAAGAAATAAGGCCAATCATACGATTGGCCTTATTTTATAGGGGAAGCTTTCGATTAGAATTTGTAGAATGCAGCTGCGAATACATAAGTCTCTTCGTCTTCACCTTTCTTAACATCTAGGTCTTGACGAATATCGATACCCATGTCGATCTTGTCGCTATGAGTATACATAGCAGCAACGTTTACATAACTACGATCGATATCTTCTTTTCCGTCTTCTTCAGTGGTGTTGGTTGCATAACCAGCAGCAAGTGTAACACTATCAGAAACAGCGTAACCAGCAGATAGGTAGTAACCAATTTTCTCTAAATTAGTAGTATTGTCTTTAACATCAGTTGCACCTTCATCGATCCAGAAGTTTGCACCGATAGTTAGCGCATCGCCAAGCTTAGCATTACCAGAAACAGATGTAACATTGTAGTCAGCATCATCACGAGTCTCATAACCAGCATAAACGTTGAATGAAGACTGTTCGATACCTACATAACCGTTGTAAGCAGTATCAGCCTTTTGACGATCATCGTCCGTTTCAGAGGTAGAAATACCGTAAGCAAAACCCGAAGTAGAACCTTCGAATTTAATTACATTGAAGCCATCAGATGCATCACCAGCTGAGGCGCCGAATTCGTACGTTTGGTCACCAGCACCATCAACTTTATCTAGAGCTGTATCATTTTCCCAACCTAATGACAGAACACCAAATCCAGTATCAAAACCAAGCCATGCTTTATCTACATCTGTTGCTGGACCTGATTGAATCGGTTGTTTAGCTTCGTCAGTACTGTAATTCATTTCCAAGTCAACTTCGAGATAACCCAATAGTCGGTTATTTTTGTAGTTAACAGCTACAGTTAGTGCAGTAGCCCAATCATCATACAGAGCATCAGTTTTTGTATCGTAATAACCACCAATGCCCCAAGCACCTGAAACAGAAAACTGATCTTTATGAACTGGATCAAATTCGAATACTGGTTTGGCGTTTTGAGAAGTAGTTTCCACTGCGAATGCTGACGCCGAGATACTCGCAATAGCTAGTGCTAATAATGTTTTTTTCATGTTAATCCACTGCCTTTTCTTATGTATGGGAATTCCTTATCCGGTTCCCTTTGTTTTTGCTGACAACTTCCAAATTTAAACTCGGTTCGTTGCCGCCATTAAATCTCAAGGATTAGATTGCAAAAGATTATCCTGCATGTCAAATATCCTAAAAAATAAACAAAAATAAAGGTAAAAATAATTAAAAACATATAGTTACATGATATTTTCATAAAATTACGGGTGACTTCCAAGCAAAAACATCACTCAATCTAAAAACTAACAATCATGAAACATCAGAATTAAACACCAATAAAATTTAGTTTGGCAAGATTAAATAGATATTGAGGTCATCATTTAACCGAATAGGTAGCTTTATATTTTTCACAATAAGAATTAAACATAAGTTCCTGAAGGTTCAGTTTTTTTTTGTGAACAAGATCTAGATTTGATCTAAAAGCATACGATTTCGTGAACTGCGTATCCTTTAGTGAACTGTGCTAGACTCGGCACTCTGCTATTTAGGTCTGTATATGCTTACAACAAAAATCCAAAAATCCATTCGGGATAGTTATCAAAACCTGCAATTTCAGCTCGAAAACTTCATTCCTCGGCGAGGACAAAACTATCTCGTTGCTGAGATTGCAAAAACATTGTGTGGTTCATATCACAAGTCCAACCGAATCTTGATTGCTGAAGCGGGTACAGGAATAGGGAAATCACTCTCCTATTTAATGGCGGCGGTTCCTGTTGCAGTGTTGAATAATAGAAAGGTTGTTGTTTCGACAGCCACAGTGGCACTTCAAGAACAGCTGATCAGCAAAGATTTGCCTTTATTTAGACGCATCACTGATCGTCAATACTCTTTTATCCTTGCCAAAGGACGTCAACGATACTGTTGCACCGAAAAACTCGCGGCTGCGTGTGGGGTAGATGGATCACAAATTGCTCTGTTCGAATCAAAGCCACAAAAAAAAGACGTTGAATTATTCACCACCATGTATGAAAAACTGGCTCAAGGAAAATGGAACGGTGATCGCGACTCGTGGCCAAAAGCGATTAAAGATGAGTTATGGCAACTGATTGTTAGTGATAAGCATAGTTGTAATGGTAGCTTTGCTGGCCACAGAGATTGTCCTTTTCAAAAGGCGCGTTCAGAACTGGATAAAGCCGATGTCATTATTGCCAACCACAGCTTGGTCATGGCGGATGCTGACCTTGGCGGTGGTGTCATTCTGCCTGAGCCCGAAAACACCATTTACATTTTTGATGAAGCACACCACTTACCTCATGTAGCACGAGATCACGCTTCAGCGTCCGCAAGCTTGAAAGGCGCAGCTAGTTGGTTAGAAAAACTCAATCAATCCGTAACCAAGTTTTCAAGCTTAGCCGAAGAAAAACGAGTGGCACGTTTTCGTAACGAACTGCAAGAGACACTGCAACAACTTATCCCAGGCTTGAGCCAACTGACAAAGCAGTTTGTACCCGAACAATTTGAAGAAAAGCGATACCGTTTTGAGCATGGAGAACTGCCACAATGGCTTGAAGAAGAGTCTAAAACCTTGAAGCGGCTCTCTCAAAAAGCCAATCAATCTGTCGCTAAAATTGCGGACTTGATTGCTGAACGAGTTAAAGAAGGCGAACTCGCCGCTCGGTTGGCAGAACCAGCACTGACTGAATTAGGCTTTTATATTCAGCGTTTAGAGAACCTTGCCCAAGTATGGCTGCTGATGGCGGAGCCCAAGCGAGAGAAAGGAGCCCCTTTGGCACGTTGGCTTGAAATTCACCCTGAACGTGAAGGTGATTTCATTGTTAACGTTTCACCGCTAGAAATTGGTTGGCAACTTGATCAACAGATCTGGAGCCGCTGCATAGGCGCAATCTTAGTCTCCGCGACGATGCGAGCTCTTAACTCGTTCAGCTACTTTTGCTCGCAAGCAGGGATCAGTGAAAAGGCAGAAGATGGCACACGTTTCCTAGCACTCGCTTCACCGTTTGATTATCAAAATCAGGCCGAGTTACTCATTCCAGCAATGCGTTTTGAACCGCAAGCGAAAGAGTATACTGATTATCTGGTAGAGCGGCTCGCTGAGTTTATTCAGCCAAACAAAGCTAATTTAGTGCTGTTTGCTTCTTACTGGCAAATGCGCGAAGTGGCTGAAAAAATATCAACAGATTTTGTTAAACGAGGCTGGGCGCTGCAAGTCCAAGGTGAAATATCACGCACAGAAATTCTAAATAAACATAAAATGCTAGTGCAGTGTGGTAAAACGAGCGTAATGTTTGGCACCAGTAGCTTTTCGGAAGGGCTAGACTTACCAGGAGAACTTTTGGAGAATCTGGTGATCACAAAAATTCCGTTTGCCGTACCAACCTCTCCAGTTGAGCAAGCTCACGCCGAATACATAGAGAAGCGAGGCGGAAACTCTTTTATTCAGATAACCGTTCCTGAGGCCAGCAAAAAGCTGATCCAAGCCGTCGGGAGATTGCTGCGCAAAGAGCGTGATTCTGGTAGAGTCGTGATTCTCGATCGCCGAATCGTTTCAAAACGCTACGGAAAATCATTATTGGACTCGCTTCCTCCATTTAAAAGAACAATAGAATATTAGCTAGGGCTTAACACTACGCCCTTTCATCTCATTACTCAGGGCCGATTTTATTCATGGAATTTGTTGAGCCAACCACTTTGATTGTGTTGGCGCTTGTTGCTTTTATTGCTGGCTTTATCGATGCAGTCGCTGGCGGCGGTGGCATGCTTACTGTACCCGCGTTATTATCAATCGGTCTTCCGCCGCACATCACACTAGGAACGAATAAGCTGGCGGCAACATTTGCCTCATCAACTGCCGCATTAACCTACTATCAGAAGAAGTTGTTTCAACCAAGTTGCTGGGTCAGAGCTTTCATTGCCACCTTAATTGGCGCAACCATAGGTACTTTTGCTGTCGATGCGATCAGCACCGATTGGCTACAAAAAGTGCTGCCGCTCATTATTCTAGCTGCCGCTATCTATACGATATGGCATAAAACACCACATGCACACCAGAATGTCAGCCCGCCTCCCTGCCCTGTACTTCACAAAAAGCAGTATGCGCAAGGCTTGATACTTGGATTTTATGACGGGCTGGCAGGGCCGGGGACTGGCGCATTTTGGACAGTCAGTTCGATGGCGTTATACCGACTCAACATTTTATTGGCCTCTGGCCTTGCTAAAGCGATGAATTTTACCAGTAATGTAACGTCATTGGTTACCTTTGCCATTTTGGGGCATATTGACTGGGTGCTGGGACTGACTATGGGAGTTTGTTTGATGGCTGGAGCTTTTGTTGGCGCACATTCAGCGATTCGTTTCGGCGCTAAATTTATTCGTCCGGTGTTTGTGAGTGTGGTCAGTGTGCTTGCAATCAAGCTGACTTATGATGCGTGGTTTGCAGGCTTATGAACCATTTTTCTCAATTGAAGTCCTTAATTGAAGAGTTAAAACAACAAGCCGCCAGTGTTGACCGAACTCGTGGTGAACACCATCAGGCTCTGTTTGATGAGCGCCTGTTCCACTGTAAAGCGCACTTATTAATCCCTTGTGTTATGGAAGCAAAAGCGACCTTTGACTCCATCGTGCGCGAACAAGAGAGCCAACGGCTAACCAGTCAACGAGCTCAATATCTAACCGATCGACTGCTTGCACAAATTGCGGCAATCCAACGCGAAATATCGACAGTATCGATCAGAAAAAGTGAGCCCAAGCATCGCAGCTATTATCGCAAACCGATCAACGCGTTATATCAAGAGCTGGCCCAGCACCAAGAATGGGAGCGAAGGCTGATGGATATGGTGAGAGAAAAAGAACTCGGACTCAAGCAAACTTCTGCTGTTAGTCAGCAGCAAGCACAAAAAGCGTTATTAACGGTAGAGCAACGGCTCAAGCGTTGCCAAGAAGCTAAGGCTAAGATCGAAAAACAAATTACGTTCAGGGAGAAAAACCAATAAAATGAATGATCCTACTGTACCGCTAGACGGTGCATCTGAAGAGATAAAGCTCGCTGTCGATCTCATCTACTTATTAGAAACCAATCAGATTGAACCACACACCGCACTTGAAGCGCTGAAAATCGTACAGCAGGATTTATTGCGTAAACTGGATGATACTGCGAGAGAGTAAGAAGCAAACATCTACTTCTTACTCTTTCCAGCCGTTAGACTTTAAATTGTCCAACCAACTGTTGTTGCTTGGCCGAGAGTTGGCTTATCTGAGCACCAACCGATTCTGATTCACCGACCAGTGTCAATATCTGCGCGCTAAGATCACGAATATTGGATAGGTTGAGGTTGACTTCACCAGAGACGGCTTGCTGTTCTTGGGCCGCTTTTACAATCTGGCTATTCATATCGTTAATTGCTGAGATGGATTCAAACACTATTTCTAATTCAGCAACGGCCTTTTGAACTTGCATCGCAGTTCCATTTGCTAACGCGTTTCCTTGCTGGATCACCTCAACTACGCCCTCAGTACCTTGTTGGACTTTTTCTATCACTTTGCGTATTTCACCCACAGAGTTCTGAGTCCGCTGGGCCAAATTACGTACCTCATCGGCGACAACAGCAAACCCTCGCCCTTGATCTCCGGCCCGAGCCGCTTCTATAGCCGCATTTAATGCGAGCAAATTGGTTTGCTGTGAAATTCCCTCAATGACCGTTAAAATTTCGGTAATATTGATATTGTTTTGAGCCAACTCTTCAACAACCGGCACCGCATCACTCATTCGCACCACCAGCTTATGCATCTCAGCTTCAGAGGCACGGATGACATCCTGCCCAGTCAGTGCGGAGTGATTAGCTTGCGAAGCGGCTTGCACCGCAGCCTCGGCATTTTGCACAACGAGACTTGCTGTTTGTGTCATTTCTTCAGAGGCAGTCGCCACCATATCCATCTCTTTAAATTGAGACTCACTACGGCTACGCGTTTGTACGGCAGACTGCCGTGCCTGTTCAGTCGTTTGAGCTACTTGGTTCGCACTTTCTACGATCTGCTGAATGATAGCCTGTAATTTGTCTAAAAACTGGTTAAAGCCGCGTGCCAAATCACCGATTTCATCATGACTACTGATGACAAGCCGCTGAGTTAAATCCCCTTCGCCAGAAGCAATATCTTGTAACCGCTCCACGACCGCTCGAATAGGTTTCACAATTTGGGTTGCAGCTAACGCAATGATTGCGAGCCCTAAAAAGACTAGCAATGCGCCGACTAATAGCTCCGCTCTAACGCCATTCTCTACCTGTTGAGTAATGATTTGATCCAGTTGATTGGCATCAGCTAGCACACTCGATGTCGGCATTTCAAAAACCACGCCCCAAGTCTGGTTCGCCACCTGAATAGGAGCAAAGACAGACAACCACTGCCGATCTGAATTCCATTGAGAATGGACTTTACCCTCGGCTAGAAGATTGGCAATCTCCTTTGTAGTCAAGACTGAATCAGCCAGTGGCGCGCCTAAGGTTAATTCACGCTCATCAGTCGCAATAAGCGTGTTATTTAAGCTGACAATAAAGACCTTACCATTACCGCCAAATAGACTTTGATCTGAACTCAGTGCAATCGCTACCAGTGGGCTAAGTTTTAAATCGATGCCAAAAAAGCCAATCGCAACGCCATCAATCAAAATGGGCACAGAGAGAGAAGAAGTAAGAAACGTTTCATTGTCTTGAATCACAATTTTAGGCGATGAGATACATGCACTAGCGGTTGTTAACGGGCAGGCGAAACGCTCACTGTTTCCTTCATCCTTCAATGCCACTTCGCTTAATACATTTGCCACAACATTTTCACCATTGGAGGACGTTATCCAGTATGCAGCGAATCGACCTATTTCATTTGAGCCTACATAGTCAGCATTCTGGTAGTTGTCATCCTCGCTATCGAGCAAATTTGGCTTAAAGACGAGATAAGCCCCCTGAACATTGGGATAATTGACTACCGTCTTGCGAACCATTTCATCTAAAGATGTCCTTAACGCTTCGCTTTCACCAAAATTTTCTTCGGTATTTGATTTGAAAAACAAGGCCGTATCAGCAAGCATTTGAGCCCGATACATGGCTTCACTGAGATATTCAGATACTTCGGTGGCATTGAGCAGCGCCCGAGTTTCTAATAACTGCTGCGATTTATTGATCACAGAATCTGAACTTTGTTGTTTTATTGCTTGTTGGTTATTCACTGCGTTATAAACAGAGAAACCAATGAGAGACAATGACGTAATTAGCAGGCAAAGGCCGGCTAAAAGGGTTATTTTCCATTGAACCGAAAGTGTTCGCATACTACATCCTTATGCTGCGCTAATAGGGTTTTCAGACGAAATGGTGACGACTTTAATTAGAGCATATTGACTTGAGAGATCAATCGTAAGTTTACATAAATGTTAATAAAAATATCCTTTCTGACTATTCAAAAAATTTACGTATTACAATTGATTCGCTTTTCGTCTTGTCCTTGCGCCTTGAAATGGTAACATCTTGCGCACAACTCATCTTAAGGATCCCTTATGAAAGTCATCAGTTTTAACATCAACGGTTTGAGAGCTCGCCTTCATCAACTGCAAGCGATTATTGATAAGCATCAACCTGATGTCATTGGACTTCAAGAAATCAAAGTACACGATGACGCTTTTCCTCTTGAGGATGTTGAAGCCATGGGCTACCACGTCTATTTCCATGGTCAAAAAGCGCATTATGGCGTCGCCATGTTGTGCAAGAAGGAACCCATTTCAGTACAGAAAGGCTTTCCTAGCGATAATGAAGATCATCAAAAACGCATGATTATGGCCACTTTTGAAGATGACAACGGCCAAAAAACAACCATACTCAACGGCTATTTTCCTCAAGGGGAGAATATTTCCCATGAAACAAAATACCCCTATAAGCGTCAGTTTTATAAAGATCTAATGGGTTACTTAACGACACATCATTCCCCTGACGAACAAATAATTGTAATGGGAGACATTAACATCAGCCCTATCGACTTGGATATTGGGATTGGTGAAGCCAATAGAAAACGCTGGTTGCAAACGGGAAAATGCTCTTTCCAACCTGAAGAGCGCGAATGGTTACAAACTTTAATGGACTGGGGTTTTGTTGACACATTCCGTCAGTTAAATCCGGATGTAAATGATCAATTTTCGTGGTTTGATTATCGCTCACGCGGCTTTGATGATAACCGCGGGCTACGAATCGACGTCATTTTAGCGACCCCGAACCTAGCAAAAAAATGCCAAGAAGTCGGCATCGACTATGAACTTCGAGGAATAGAAAAACCTTCTGATCACGCGCCAATTTGGTCCAGTTTTTCTTTGTAGGAACAGAAAGTAACGTGCCAATAAGAAGCGCGCATTCAGCGCGCTTCTTATTTTAATCTATGCCTTGATTATAGAAACAAACTCGGTACAACAAATTGCTACTCGCAGCCCTTCAGCTTAATGGGCGCAAATAAGCTAAGAAGCGTTTTTCAGCCTGTTTAAAGCAGAACAAAATAATGAAGGTCAAGCCCATATAGAACAAACCTGCGGTTAAAAATGACTCGAATGGAGCATAATAACGAGAGTTCACTAAACGCGCAGCTCCCGTTAAATCCATAATGGTAACAATACCAGCAACCGCAGAACCGTGGAGCATGAAGATAACTTCATTACTATAAGCGGGCAGTGCGCGCCTTAACGCACTCGGTAGAATAATTCGTCGATACGTTTTCCAAGTACTCATTCCGTATGCCTTCGCCGCTTCAACTTCCCCTTTAGGCAACCCATTGATCGCACCGCGAATAATTTCAGCCGTGTAGGCGGACGTATTGAGAACAAAAGCAACCAACGCGCAAAACCAAGCGTTTTCCCACAAGGTATCTTTCACCGGGAAAAATTGATCCATTCCATAGTAGATGAGATAAAGCTGGACTAATAACGGTGTACCACGAAAAAAGTAGGTATAAGCCCATGCTGGAGTACGAATCAAATAGTTGTGGCTATTTCTAGCAATCGCTAAGGGGATGGCAAGGCTCAAACCGATAATTAACGACAACCCCACCAGCCAAACCGTTGTCCACAGCCCACTAAAATAAATTGGTAGGCTTTGAGTAATAAGGGAAAAATCCATATTTACCTCGTGTGAATGCTGAACTTGCGCTCAACCAATTTGAGAAGACCGGTTGATACACTGGTAAAGAAAAGGAAGATCACTGAGACAGCCATATAAAAGGTGAATGGCATTTTTGTCGAACCCGCCGCGAGTGAGCTGACTCTGACCATATCTTCTAATCCAATAATGGAAACAAGTGCCGTCGTTTTGAGCAATACCAACCAGTTGTTACCAAACCCTGGCAATGCATGACGAACCATTTGAGGAAGCAAAATGCGTCTAAATGCTAAGGTAGAACTCATACCATACGCTTTCGCCGCTTCCATCTCTCCTTTATCAACCGCCATAATAGCGCCACGAAAGGTTTCAGCCATATAGGCACCGAAAATGAAGCCTATGGTTAGTATCCCAGCAATGAAAGGGCTAACATCAATATAATCGGGGAGATAAGCGGTCCATTCATGGCTCGGGTCACTTGCCATAAACCAATTGTTTAGCCATTCGTTGATTGAATAAAGGCTATTATTCAACAATATTTGACCGCCAAAGAAAATAAGCATCATTAACACAAGGTCTGGAATACCGCGAATGATGGTCGTATAAAGAGTGGCAATGGCTCTTGCCCAACGGTAAGGTGCAAGCTTGGCTAGCGCACCTAGCATGCCAAGTAACATGGCAAGTAATAAAGAGAGCACGGCAACTTCAATGGTCAGCACCGCTCCCTTCAAAATTGAGGCTTCATATCCGTGTAGGTCCAACATAATTCATCCCTAGTCCCTGGAGAATTTAACGGCTGGGTACTTCTGGAACTAGGATCCAGCCGTTAAGAATCAATGGATTCCCATCATAATTGAGAAGGTGGAGTCAACTGAGCTAACCAGTCCTAATTACAGAGTGATCGATAAACATATTCATGTGCTCGGCCCACTCTCACCTTCTAATTATATGGGTAAGATATGATGTTACAGCTTATTCACCGTATACATCGTAATTAAAGTATTTGGTCGCAATTTCTTGGTAAATCCCTTGTTGACGAAGAGATTTAATCGCCATATCAAGTTTTTGAGTGAGATCTTTGTCTTGTTTACGAACCGCAATACCAAAACCATCGCCAAACCATTTCGGATCGGTTAATGATGGGCCGACGAACTCATACGCTTCGCCGCCCGCTTTGTTAAGCACACCCTCTTCCAATGCAGAGGCATCACCCAATACTGCCGCAATACGACCATTGGCTAGGTCAAGATAGGCTTCATCAAATGAACCATAACGGACAATTTCAACTGCATCGCCATAATTATCAGTAAGATACTTATCGTGCGTTGTTGCACGTTGTACACCAATTTTCACCCCTTTTAGACCTTCTTTAGAAAAATCCAACGCGGCTCCCTTCTTGGCGATAAATTTATTGGGAATTAATGCGTACTTACCAGTGAAATCGACTTTTTTCTTGCGCTCGTCGGTAATCGACATGGCTGCAATAATCGCGTCATATTTACGTGCGAGCAGTGATGGGATAATGCCATCCCAGTCTTGTGGAACGATTTTACATTCCACTTTCATCTCCTTGCACAACGCATTGGCCATATCAACATCAAAGCCTTTGAGAGATCCATCAGCCTCTGTCCAGCTAAAAGGAGGATAAGCCCCTTCTATACCAAAACGAACCGTCTTCCATTCTTTCGCTTGGGCCATACCAGTCATTGCACTAGCAGCAACGGCTGCAACTAATAACCACTTTTTCATTTCCATACTCCTGTGATTGAGGTCTTACTTATTTATCATGCTATGTTTATGTTGGTTTTGCTTAATATTTATGCCGTGGCGAATACCACAACATAATGAACACATTAATAAATAGAGGATATAAATTGTTTTAACCGTTCAGATTTAGGCTGGGTGAACAGGATGGCTGGATCTCCTTGCTCTTCCACTAAACCTTGGTGCAAGAACATCACATGGTTTGAAACATCGCGAGCAAAGGCCATTTCATGAGTCACTACCAGCATAGTACGGCCTTCTTCTGCCAAGTCTCTCATAACACCCAACACTTCACCCACCAATTCAGGATCAAGTGCAGAAGTGGGCTCATCAAACAGCATGACTTCTGGCTCCACGGCTAACGCTCTAGCAATCGCCGCACGTTGTTGTTGCCCACCAGAAAGGTGACCAGGATAATAGTCTTTACGTTCATACAGGCCGACTTTTTTTAGCAGCACCTCAGCACTCTCGATGGCTCGTGCTTTCGGTACTCCTAACACATGAATTGGTGCTTCAATAACGTTTTCTAACACCGTCATGTGCGACCAAAGGTTAAATCCCTGAAATACCATAGCAAGGCGTGAGCGAATTCGTTGCACCTGCTTTTCACTCACAGGTGAAGCTTCACCTTGCCGATTTTTTTTCATTTGAATGAGTTCACCATTGACCCAAATATCACCAGAGGTTGGTGTTTCAAGTAAATTGATGCATCTAAGAAAGGTACTTTTTCCCGAGCCAGAAGAACCAATAATGGAGATCACATCACCCTTACGAGCTTCTAGTGAGATTCCTTTTAGTACTTCGTTTTGACCAAAGGTTTTGTGCAGCTCTTTAATATTCAGCGCCGGTACATCAGTCATGCGCTTAACTCCCTGTATTTGCTACTGCAGAGTATTCCAACTCCCATTTTTGATACAAACTAGCATTCACACCGAAAACATGCAACAAATTATTAACCTAGAAAATAAGGATATTTAGTTATTTTATCTGATTAAAAATTCACATTTTAGCCAATACTTCTCCATATGGCGCATATAAATGGCACATCAAGCAATTAACAGTTAACTCATTTCATTAACATTTACTTAAAGATAGACAACCTATTCATGTATAAAGTACACCTAGATTCATAGGATATTTAAGGTCATTAATATCATTGAAACTCTTTTACAAACATCACAATGTGAAAACTTATTTCAAGCAAGTAACGGCTCAACCCCCCGTTTTCATTAGGCTGCTGTAGTTTTCTTTCACATTTATTCTTAAAGTGATCAAGATCAATCACCCTAAAGGATAAGCAAGCTAAACTCGCGAGCAAAGATAAGGTTGTATAAATAACCACACTCTCTTTTTTAGTTGTTGTTATGCAAGCACATATGAAATGTGCTACATATTCAATTAAAAACATTACCGCTTCTTCGCGGATTACTAGGATTCAGTACGAATTACTAACTTTTAAAAATATGAGGAATCTATGCCAGACGTAGTCAACAATGAGCGCTCAGAAATCGAGACGAAAAGCTATAAAGAGCTGCATCGTCCAGCATCTGAGTTTGCAAGCCGTTCAGATTACCTAGACCACGAACTGCAAATCATGAAGCCCCGTCGCTTTGGTTTGAACTTACCTGGTCGTGACTTCCGTTTTGAACTTGAAGATTTTGTACCAGCCATCGCGGGCACAATCGGCATCATCGCCATGTACTCAGCGGTAATGATGTCTTGGGCTGATGGCCTAACCCAAGCATGGGATCACATTCATCTAGGTAAAGACTTCGCGATTGAAGTTGCACGTGTAGAGATGTTATTTCCTGCCCTCTTCTTCTGTGTTATTGCCTCTGGTTTCTTAAACCCAAAAGCCAACTTAGCTGGCAACCATGGCCCAATGATCCCTCTTATCGGCTCAATCGCATTAGCCGGTGCACACCCTTTGGCATTGGCAATTTTGCTTGGCGTTTTTGGTCTTCTCTTAAGTTACTTTAAAGGAGGCTCGAAACTGGTCAATCTAACCTCCGAGGGAACCGCAGGCGGGTTGCTTATCTTCCTCGGCTTTACCGGAACAATGAGCCAAATTGGTTCTATCCAAACTTGGGCTACCAGTTTGCAATCGGCCGATGTCGCCGCAGGCAGCTTAGGTTACGTTGGCCTAGTGGTTTTAGGTGTCAATATTGTGCTGTATGCATTTCTTGCAAAAATCAACATGCGTTGGTTAGCAATTCCTGTCTGTGCAATGACAGGGCTTGCGATTGCGCTTTTATTCGGTACTGGCTTTGATCTTCAATTTGAAACTCAAATGGGCTTACCTAACCTTAATCCTGTTTACTGGTGGGGCTCAACCACTGAAGGTTGGATGCTTGGTTTGCCAACAGTAGAACACTTTATCGCCTCATTGCCCTTTGCTATTTTGGCCGTTGCGATGTGGTCACCAGATTTCCTTGGTCACCGAATTTTCCAAGAATTGAACTATCCAAAGAGAACTGAAAAAGTACTGATGGATGTTGATGACACAATGACCATGTGTTCAATTCGTCAAATGGTAGGTACAGCGCTTGGTGGTGGTAATATCACATCGTCATGGGGAACGTATATGATCCCAGCGGCGATTGCTAAACGCCCAATTCCTGGTGGTGCCATCATCTTAGGTTTATTGGTCATGACTATTGCTATCCTTGGCTTCCCTATGGACGTAGCGGTTTGGCCTCCAGTAATGCGTATTGCTCTATTAGTAGGGGTATTTCTTCCTTTACTAGAAGCGGGTATGCAAATGGTAAGAAACACAAAAGATTCACAAGCAGCGGGCATCTGTATCTTTGGTAGCGCTGTGGTGAACCCGGTTCTAGCATGGGCATTGACCATGCTACTCGATAACAATGGCCTAATTGGCGACAAAGAACGTGCATCAAAGCTGTCTTTTATCGACAAAATCATCATTCCAGGTGGTGTGCTGATCATCTGTTTAATTGCTATGCTTGCGGTTGGTATGCTTGAAAACCAATACGGTTTAAAAGCTTGGCTATAATGAGCTTGGACTAATACGAATTTGGGTAGTGCTCGCACTACCCAAACTTTATTTGAAAAATTTAACTTTTATTGATTTAGTTTAAGGTTTGCAAAAAAATTTTAGTCTAATCTTGCATTCAAGGCTTAAAAGCACAATATCTATATTCAGATAATTGAATAGTGTGAATATAGATATTGTATTAATAGAGTGTACTGCTCCTTTCGAGGATAACTGGCTCAACGGTGAAGACGGTACGTGTTTTTTCTACTAAAAAGGTAGGTATGTCATGGCAGAGCAATTTGCTAAAGCTTGGGAAAGTTTTGTTGCAGGTGAGTGGCAAAACGAAGTTAACGTTCGTGATTTTATTCAAAAGAACTATACGCCGTATGAAGGTGACGAATCTTTCCTAGTTTCTGAAGGTACTGAAGCGACAAACAAGCTTTGGGCTAAAGTAATGGAAGGTATCAAACAGGAAAACGCGACTAAGGCCCCTGTCGATTTCGATACTGACGTTATTTCTACCATCACTGCTCACGATGCAGGCTACATCGAAAAAGATCTTGAAACTATCGTTGGTCTACAAACTGAGAAACCACTTAAGCGCGCTATCATCCCTAACGGTGGTGTGCGTATGGTTGAAGGTTCTTGCAAAGCATACGGTAGAACTCTTGACCCTATGATTTCAAAAATCTACTCAGAATACCGTAAAACTCACAACGCTGGCGTTTTCGATATCTACACTCCTGATATCCTAGCGTGTCGTAAGTCTGGTGTTCTGACGGGCCTTCCTGATGCTTATGGTCGTGGCCGTATCATTGGTGACTACCGTCGCGTAGCACTTTACGGTATTGATTTCTTAATGAAGGATAAGCTGGCTCAATTCACTTCTCTACAAGAGCGTTTTGAGAACGGCGAAGATCTAACGGCAACGATGCAACTTCGTGAAGAAATTGCAGAACAACACCGCGCACTTGGCCAAATGAAAAAAATGGCTGAAAAATACGGTTTTGACATCTCTCGCCCAGCAGAAACTGCACAAGAAGCTATCCAGTGGACTTACTTCGGCTATCTAGCTGCTGTTAAATCACAAAACGGTGCGGCAATGTCGCTAGGTCGTACTTCGACTTTCCTAGATATCTTCATCCAACGTGATCTAGAAGCGGGTAAAATCACTGAAGTACAAGCTCAAGAAATGATCGACCATTTCGTAATGAAGCTGCGTATGGTTCGTTTCCTACGTACTCCTGAATACGATGAACTATTCTCTGGCGACCCAATTTGGGCAACAGAATCAATGGGTGGTATGGGTCTTGACGGTCGTACACTCGTTACGCGTTCTAACTTCCGTTTCCTAAACAGCCTATACACTATGGGTCCTTCTCCAGAGCCAAACATCACTGTACTTTGGTCTGAGCAGCTACCTGACGGCTTTAAACGTTTCTGTGCAAAAGTATCTATCGATACTTCATCTATCCAGTACGAAAACGACGATTTAATGCGTCCAGACATGAACTCTGACGACTATGCTATCGCATGTTGTGTATCGCCAATGGTTGTAGGTAAACAAATGCAGTTCTTCGGAGCGCGTGCAAACCTTGCTAAAACCATGCTTTACACCATCAATGGTGGTATTGATGAGAAGTTGAAAATCCAAGTTGGTCCTAAAATGGACAAGATCGCAGGTGAGTATCTTGACTATGACGAACTATGGGCAAAAATGGACCACTTCATGGATTGGTTGGCGAAGCAATATGTGACCGCACTAAACAGCATTCACTACATGCACGACAAATACAGCTATGAAGCCGCGCTAATGGCACTGCATGATCGTGACGTTAAACGTACGATGGCATGTGGTATTGCTGGCCTGTCTGTTGCTGCTGACTCTCTATCTGCAATCAAATACGCAAAAGTTAAGCCAATTCGTGACGAAGATGGCCTAGCGATCGATTTCGAAATCGAAGGTGATTATCCTAAATTTGGTAACAATGACGCCCGCGTTGATGACATCGCATGCCAACTTGTTTCTACGTTTATGGGCAAAATCCGTAAACTTAAGATGTACCGTGATGCAATTCCAACTCAGTCTATCCTGACTATCACTTCAAACGTGGTATATGGTAAGAAAACAGGTAACACACCTGATGGTCGCCGTGCTGGTATGCCTTTCGCACCGGGTGCAAACCCAATGCATGGCCGTGACGAAAAAGGTGCAGTAGCATCATTGACTTCAGTAGCGAAACTACCGTTTGCTGATGCACAAGATGGTATTTCTTATACTTTCTCTATCGTTCCAAATGCGTTAGGCAAAGAAGAAGCAAGTCAACGTGCAAACCTTGCTGGCCTGATGGATGGTTACTTCCACCATGAAGCAGGCATTGAGGGTGGCCAACACCTAAACGTGAACGTGCTTAATCGCGAAACTTTAGAAGATGCGGTTAAACACCCTGAGAAATACCCTCAGCTAACCATTCGTGTATCTGGCTATGCTGTGCGTTTTAACTCACTGACTGCTGAACAACAAGCTGACGTTATTGCACGTACTTTCACTGAATCTCTATAATTTCAGTTAAATTACTAGCAAAATAGTTAAGCCCTGCTCGATGAGTGGGGCTTTTTTTATACTCAGAAATCAAAAATGCGCAATGCATCGACCACAAATGTTACGCTTACCACATTTATTTTGATTCAATTGCCTATTTATCAACTGAATAGCGCATCTTTCCTATATGATTAGGGCTTGTCTATACTCTGCAGTGTTCGTATGAAGCTATTTCACATTCTTCCATTGACGTTACTCAGTGCTTCTGCGCTGGCCTCTCAACACGCAACGGTTGCTTTTAACCTCGATAACGATGGCGTATTTGGCGTAGATCGCGACTACACCAATGGTTTATTTTTAAGCTACACCTCAGGGGCGATTGCTCCATATTGGTGGGCTAAACCACTCAGCCTTTCTGTTTGGGGAGCGGCCCCATTGGACAAATGGGAAATCAGCATTGGCCACAAAATGTGGACTCCTTCGGAGATTTCTCTCACCAAACCAGAGCCGAATGAACGACCTTACGCTGGGTATTTACACACCGAGCTTAACTATATTAGTTTGCATCCCCAACAAGCCACGCGGGCAAATTTAACCATTGGAACCACCGGAGATGCTGCGCTTTCTGAGAAAGCGCAAAAGTTAGTGCACAGCATAACTAAATCTGACGAACCCAATGGTTGGGCCTACCAAGTAGAGGAAAAAATCGTCGGCAGCGTGGGTTATCTGTCTCACTTTAATCTGACACGATACCGCAGCTATGCAGGAACTGACGTTGAGCTTTCCAACGTTTCAGAGGTCAATGTAGGTAACTTTCGCAGTGATCTCTCCACAGGTTTTATGATGCGTTGGGGGACCGATCTTGCGGGTAACTTTGGCAGTGCTCAAATCAGTGCAGAAAACCCTTTCTCGGCAGGGATGATTGGTGCCTCGGATACTGGATGGTTTCTATTCGGAGGTGTAGAAGGACGCTATCGCTTCAATGACATTACCATCGAAGGAGATAGGCCTTTAAACGGATTGGATCACCCATCTGAATATTACCAAGTTAACTTGGAAAATCTTCAGGCGACCGCCGTAGTTGGTGCGGCTTGGTATATTCAACAAGTCGGTGCGAGTTTAACGTTCACCGCAAACACACCTGAGTATAAGGAAGACAAAAACTCCATTCACGGTGTCGGTAATATTTCTCTTTTTGCTTTTTTCTAACGTTTAGCAAACTGAAATTATATGGTGAAACTTTGGCAGTCTACACTTAGGCTGCTAGAGCGTTTATCCACAATCTGGCTGGTTGCTCTTAACTGTTCATTGTTCTCTTCCAAGGCTTTCATGGCTCTAGATATTTGTATCATATTATCTGCCATTGAATGGCTAGTCGTCGCCAAATCTCGGATCGATGCAAAAATGGCTTCTGTTTTATTCGCCGCTTCATCTGCTTTTTTGATAATTTGCGCGATGGCCTGTATTGCCTCATTACCTTTCTCTTGCCCACTCTGCATAGACTGCTCAGATTGCGCAATATAAGTGATTACTTCCGCACTTTCCTTTTGCATAGTATCAATAGTGCCGGAAATTTCGGCCACGGCATTGACCGTTCTTACTGCTAAACTTCGAACTTCATCAGCGACAACAGCAAAGCCACGACCTTGCTCTCCCGCTCTCGCCGCTTCAATTGCGGCATTGAGTGCCAATAAGTTAGTCTGCTCGGCAATACCATTAATGATGTCCATCACCGAGTCTACTTTTGCAGAAGCTTGTTCAAGTTGATGAATGTGGCCTGCGGCCGAGCTTAGGATTTTACCAACCTCAACCAGTGACGTAATAGCAACGGAAATCACTTTTCCTCCCTCTTCTGCGCTTTGCATAGAAGATTTGCTGAGTTCCGCAACAAACTCCAATGAGTTGGAGACTTCTTGGGTCGTCACGCTGACCTCTTCTGTGGCCGATGCCAATAATTGCGTTTGTCCCAAAACGTCAGATTGATTTGTCACCAAAGTGTCTAATCCAACATTCAGTGACGCGGCATCACCAGACAAGGCTTCACTGCTTTTCTGCACACCACTCACCAATTTCCCTAAATTTTCACAGCTTTGGTTAATGGCCAATGCCAGTTGATTGAATTCGTCCTTTTCGTTATTCGTCATCGGCATACGGCGTGACAAATCGCCACGCGAGATATTGTTCAACACGTGAATAGTTTGCGACAAAGAACGAGAAAGAGAAAAACTAAAGGTAAGGAAAATAGCAATGGTCAATATGGCAAGTAACGCACAGGCCGCCAATACAGACCACTGTGTTTGCGATGCGGTCGTTTTTGCGGCCAACTGATATTGCTCACTCAACGCGGAAAGCTTGGTTGAAATATCTTGAATCACCGACTTAACTTGCGCCTCTGTATCGCCTCTTTGTTTCTCCATCACTTGCAATTGCTGAGACAGTTCACTCACACGTAAAAAAGCCTGTTTAAATTGTTGTATCTCTTTTTCATACAGATCCAACATCGAATAAGAATCAGACATATTGACGAAACTGGCCATAGCACGATTAAACAGTTTTAAGTTTTGCTCAGTGGGTTCTAATAAATAATTTTGCTGCGCCTTAACCATGGCTTGAAAATCCGAGTTGATTGTAACCATCCCCGTCTCATCTATCTTTTTCTCTATCGTGGTGGCCAACGTTTTCAGCTCACCCAGCTTACCTTCGTTAACGTTGAAACCCACTTCTGATTTCACTTGCAACCAAGGACGCAAAAATTGGTCAAATTGTTTGGCCGCCTTGAGCAACACTTCCCCTTCTTGAGCAAAATTGGTCTTTTGCAGGAAAGCAACATTAGCATTCACCTCTCCCATCAACTGATCCAATTTATTCAAAATCGAGTTGACCTGATTGCCTTGCATGTTGTTGAGCTCTGATGCAAGCGACAACAAGTTTGCTTGAGTAGTAAATATCGCCACAGAACCGGATGCCACTTCGCCACTGGAGCGATACTGTTCATCCATTCCCATCAAGCTCTTTGCGGTATAAATCCCTAAACCTAAAAAACCAACACAAAGGATAACTAAAAATAGACTGATTTTTTGCTTTTGAGAAAACTGTACATCCATGAACTATTCCTTATTTAAACCCTATCGCATTCAACGAGTTCTTATTTCTATACAGTGTAGTCAATGTGCAGAATTTCATGACATTCATTTTGAGCCACAACATATGGTTTAGGATATGCGGCGGCAATTGCACATTAACCCTACTTAATCCCTACCATTTGTAATAAAATAACGGGCAAATAACCTATTCGAGATGAACTGATGTCAACAACTGGTCGTATTCATTCTTTTGAGTCTTGTGGCACGGTAGATGGCCCTGGAATTCGCTTCATTGTTTTTATGCAAGGCTGCCTAATGCGTTGTATGTATTGTCATAATCGTGACACATGGGACACCCATGAAGGCAAGGAAGTGACTGTTGAAGAAATCATTACCGAAGCAAAATCTTATCGCCATTTTATGAAAGCCTCTGGCGGCGGAATTACCTGCTCAGGCGGTGAAGCTATGCTTCAACCTGAATTTGTTCGTGATTTATTCCGCGCAGCGCAAGCTGAGGGCATTCACACCTGCTTAGATACCAACGGTTATATTCGCAAACACACAGACGTGATTGATGAAGTACTCGATGCAACTGATTTAGTGATGTTAGACATCAAACACATGAAAGATGAGATCCACCATGATTTTATTGGTGTGTCGAATAAGCGAACCTTAGATTTCGCGCGCTACTTACACACCATAGGTAAAAAAACGTGGATCCGTTATGTGATTGTTCCTGGCTACACTGATGACGAAGAAGCGGCTCATATGCTTGGTGATTTTATTAAAGATATGGATAACATCGAGAAAGTAGAGCTGCTGCCTTATCACAAATTGGGCGCTCATAAATGGGAAGCAATGGGGCTAGAATACCCATTAGAAGGTGTGAATCCGCCGTCAAAAGAGACCATGGACAAAATCGTTGGGATCTTAGCTCAGTATCACTCAAACATAAAATATTGATTGCTTGATTTAATAACCATAAAAATGCCAGCATAATGCTGGTATTTTTATAGAGAGGCTAGCCATGCAGCTGGAACAACTTGCGGTGCTATTGCTCCTGCTACTTGTTGGGTTAACGACCCTTCGCGATTTTAAATACTCATTTTGGACAAAGTTTAAGGCCGAGAAATCCTTTCAGCATCTCACCTATTTTGCCTCTTTTGCGCTTTTTCTTTTGTGGTTAGCTCAAGCCGGAGTGACCGAAGGATTGCCTATCCATTTTCTCGGTTTAACAACCCTCACGATGATGTTTGGCTGGCGCTGCGCATTTGTTATAACTATTCCTGTTACATTCGCACTGGCGGTGGTCGGTAAACTGGCCTTCTTTAACATCCCCGAATACTTACTACTATCATCGCTACTGCCAATCCTAGTTAGTTATGCTTTGTTTGCTTTGAGTTATCATTATCTACCGCGCAACATTTTTGTGTTTATTTTTGTGGCTGGTTTTTTAAATGGCGGCCTGACGGGTAGCCTGCATTTGGCCATTAACACCGCTTATCAATTGCTTCTTGGGCAACATGACTGGCAAGTCATCCGCGATAATTACCTAATTTTTGTTCCTTTACTCGCTTTCCCAGAAGGGCTGCTCAATGGTATGGCGTTAGCGATACTATCCGTATTTAAGCCAGAATGGTTGCGTGTCTTTTCCGACAAAGATTATATCTATAACCACTTACACAAAAAGTGACAAGAATTGCACACATTTTATACTTTCCATATTAAATCCGTGTTGAGATCATGTTTCATTGTCGATAATTGCTGTTAACCTTATGCCATCAAATAGAACATAAAATTTAGTGAGGCTACCTCCATGGAAATGACCAACGCTCAACGACTGATTCTATCTAATCAGTATTTTTTGATGTCACAGATGGATCCCAACAACGCCAAAAAATACAAGCGGTTACAAACCATTGTAGAACGTGGTTATGAACTGCAAATGCGAGAACTCAACAAAGAATTTGGCTGCTTGACCGAAGCGGAGTGCCGCGAAGTGATCGACATCATGGAGATGTATCACGCCATGCAAGAATCACACAAAATGCTCTCCGATGCAGAAAGCAAAAATGTGGATCAGCGCCGCCTGCACTTTTTAGGGTTTGATATCGCTAAAGAGTCACAACGCGTTCATTACGTGCGTTTCTTGGTTGAGTCTGAAGGGCTTTACCCACAATTTGATAAAGCCGATCACCACTTCAACAGCCAAATGCCAATGTCAGATAAATATCGTCGTATGTTAACAGCTTGGCGTAATTGTCCTCGCCAATACCATTTGTCAACCGCAGAATTTACACAAATTTTTAATGCCTAAATTTTAATACCTAGCAAGGTAGGCTGACGAAAGATGAAAAGACGCAGACACTGCGTCTTTTTTACATTCCCCCTCGCAGTTGTTAACTCCAACACCAACTTATCCCTCGAACTCTTGATATTCATACACTAAATAGTTCAACCTGATCGACGTTATTAGTGTCACGAAATTTAAATAAACACATAATTGTTAAGCAAAATTGTCAAACTCGGACTAGTCTTAAATTGTTATTAATTTGTGTTTTTAAGCGGTGTTGTCAGTTAGACAGTTTTCAGAGGGGAATTCACTATGAGTATTTTTGACCACTTTCAGGCACGCTATGAAGCCGCCAAGGATGAAGAGCTATCACTGCAAGAGTTTTTAGCTCTGTGTAAAGAAGATAAAAGTGCTTATGCCAATGCAGCAGAGCGGCTTTTAATGGCGATTGGTGAGCCTGAGCTGATAGACACAGCAAAACACCCCCGATTGAGTCGCATTTTCTCTAACCGGGTGATTTCTCGTTATAAAACTTTTGAGGATTTCTATGGCATGGAAGAAGCCATAGAACAGATTGTTTCCTACCTCAAACACGCTGCCCAAGGTTTAGAAGAAAGAAAACAAATTCTCTATCTACTCGGTCCAGTTGGTGGCGGTAAATCTTCACTGGCGGAGAAACTCAAAGCTTTAATGCAACAAATGCCTATTTATGTTTTGTCTGCAAATGGCGTTCGTAGCCCAGTCAATGACCACCCATTTTGTCTGTTTGATGTGGTTGAAGATGGCGAAATCCTCAAGCAGGAATATGGGATAGAAAAACGCTATTTACGCTCAATTACATCACCTTGGGCGGCCAAACGCTTACACGAGTTTGGTGGCGATATTTCCAAATTCAAAGTCGTCAAAGTCCGACCTTCAATTCTCGATCAAATTGCCGTCGCAAAAACAGAGCCCGGTGATGAAAACAACCAAGACATTTCGTCACTGGTTGGGAAAGTGGATATTCGAAAACTCGAGCATTTCTCGCAAGATGACCCCGATGCATATAGCTATTCCGGTGCACTCTGTAAAGCCAACCAAGGGTTAATGGAGTTTGTTGAGATGTTCAAAGCGCCAATTAAGGTGCTTCACCCACTCTTAACCGCCACGCAAGAAGGAAACTTCAACGGAACAGAAGGGTTATCCGCCCTACCCTTTGATGGCATGATTTTAGCGCACTCAAACGAATCAGAGTGGCAGACATTCCGTAACAACAAAAACAACGAAGCGTTTTTGGACCGGGTTTATATCGTTAAAGTTCCTTACTGTTTACGCGTCTCGGAAGAAGTGAAAATTTACCAAAAACTGCTTGAACACAGTGAACTATCCAAAGCGCCATGCTCACCAAGCACACTAGAATTACTTGGTCAATTTAGTATCCTCTCGCGCCTAAAAGTGCCGGAAAACTCGTCACTCTTCTCTAAAATGCGCGTCTACGATGGTGAAACGCTAAAAGATACCGATCCAAAAGCAAAAAGCTATCAAGAGTATCGTGACTACGCAGGTGTTGACGAAGGTATGTCCGGTTTATCGACTCGCTTTGCCTTTAAAATACTGTCGCGCGTATTCAACTTTGACCAAACGGAAGTTGCGGCTAACCCCGTTCATCTGTTCTATGTCATCGAACAGCAAGTTGAACGCGAGCAGTTCCCTCAAGAAATCGCTGAACGATATATGGAGTTTTTAAAAGGCTACTTAGTGCCTCGTTATGTCGAGTTCATTGGTAAAGAGATTCAAACAGCTTATTTGGAATCTTATTCTGAATACGGTCAAAATATTTTTGACCGCTACGTTACTTATGCTGATTTCTGGATCCAAGACCAAGAGTATCGTGATCCTGAAACTGGCCAACTTTTCGATCGTTCATCGCTCAATAACGAGTTAGAAAAAATCGAGAAAACAGCAGGCATTAGTAACCCGAAAGATTTCCGAAATGAAATCGTCAATTTTGTACTGCGTGCGAAAGCGCACAACAATGGACAAAATCCGGTTTGGACCAGTTACGAAAAACTGCGTACCGTCATTGAGAAAAAAATGTTCTCAAATACCGAAGAGCTACTTCCTGTTATCTCTTTTAATGCCAAAACCTCATCGGATGATCAGAAAAAACACGACGATTTTGTCGCTCGTATGATGGAGAAAGGTTATACAGAAAAACAAGTAAGGCTGTTGTCTGAGTGGTATTTACGCGTCCGTAAATCTTCTTAACTTCAAGCAAACCAAAACCTGTACATGCGTTAGCCATACCAACAATGGCTAACGTAAAGGTGACGTTTTCAAGGGGATACTCATGGCGCAATTTATCGATAGAAGATTGAACGGTAAAAACAAAAGCGCGGTCAATAGACAACGCTTTTTACGCCGTCATAAAGAGCAGATCAAAGAATCTGTTGCAGACGCAGTGAATCGTCGCTCCATCACCAACACCGAGTCTGGCGAAGATGTGTCGATCCCAAATCACGACATCAAAGAACCCGTGTTTCATCAAGGGAAAGGCGGCCTAAAAGAACGAGTTCACCCGGGTAATGACCAGTTTATTACTGGTGATAAAATTGAGAGACCTAAAGGTGGCGGACAAGGCAATGGTGCAGGACAAGGTGATGCGAGTGCTGATGGCGAAGGCCAAGATGAATTTATTTTCCAAATCTCTAAAGATGAATATCTTGATCTACTGTTTGAAGATCTGGAATTGCCTAATCTAGAAAAAAATCAAATCAATAAGATTACAGAATGGAAAACTCATCGCGCGGGTTTCAAAACGGCAGGTGTACCGTCGAACATCGCTGTAGTTCGTTCTTTGCAACAATCACTGGCTCGCCGCACCGCAATGACAGCGGGAAAACGTCGTTTAATGGGGGAATTAGAAGAAGAGTTACTGCGCATTCAAAATAGAGAGCCCGCTCAAGTATTAGAAGAGAAGCGACTTAAGCAAGAAATCGAAGCGTTGCGTAAAAAAATTGAAAGTGTGCCGTTTATTGATACGTTTGACCTACGTTTCAAAAACTTTGAAAAGCGCCCCATTCCATCGAGCCAAGCTGTTATGTTCTGCTTAATGGATGTGTCGGGTTCAATGGATCAAGCGACTAAAGATATTGCCAAACGTTTTTACGTGTTGCTGTATCTATTTTTAACTCGCACTTATGAAAATGTCGAAGTGGTGTTTATTCGTCACCATACGCAAGCCAAAGAAGTGGATGAGCACGAGTTCTTCTACTCTCAAGAGACCGGTGGCACGATTGTTTCTAGCGCCCTGAAATTAATGCATGAAATCATTGAACAACGCTACCCACTCGGCGAATGGAACATCTACGCAGCTCAAGCATCCGATGGTGATAACTGGGCTGATGATTCGCCTCGTTGTAAAGAAC